>CANQJK010000034.1 GCA_947624235.1 uncultured Clostridia bacterium
TGCCACCGAGAGAGGGATCCAACCGATTCAATTATATGTTGGGAAAATACCTACACCCCAACATTTGACATAGAGCCCAAAAAGACCAAAACGACTTGAAATAGGTAGTTTTCAAGTCGTTTTGAAGTCAATTGTATAAAGTTTTACGCAACAGCACGCCAACAGCAATGTTTAATCAGCAAAACAACAACAAAGCATTTAGAAAAGCGATCAACGCTGGCACAAAGTTCAAGCGTGTGTTCAGTCGTCAATACGCTCGAATAAACCTTTCTCTCCCGCAGTATCCGTGGTTTCCGTGGGTGACAGTTTTTCCTTCATCTTATTTGAAATGTCGTCCATGACGTCGGGACGTTCTTCAAGGTATTTCTTGGCATTTTCTCTGCCCTGTCCTATACGCTCGCCGTTATAGCTGAACCAGGAACAGCTTTTGTCGATAAATCGTGAGCAACAGCCATATCCAAAACACATCCAGAGTTGGAAACAAGGTAGCACTCAAATTTGCACAATATGCAAAGCGTTTTGAGAACAGCCTGACTTTGGCGCACAACCCAAGCGTATGACCAATCGGCACGCTTGAATAAACCTTTACTCTCCCGCAGTATCCGTGGTTTCCGAGGGAGACAGTTTTTCCTTTATCTTGTTTGAAATGTCGTCCATGACGTCGGGATGGTCTTCAAGGTATTTCTTGGCATTTTCTCTGCCCTGTCCTATACGCTCGCCGTTGTAGCTGAACCAGGAACCGCTTTTGTCGATAACCCCGTGAGCAACCGCCATATCCAAAACACATCCTGAGTTGGAAATGCCTTTGCCGAATATGATTTCAAATTCCGCTGTTTTGAACGGAGGCGCGACCTTGTTTTTTACCACCTTGACGCGCGTTTTACTGCCTATTATTTCAGAGCCGTCCTTAACCTGATCCACCTTTCGAACGTCAAGACGAACGCTGGAATAGAATTTGAGCGCTTTTCCGCCCGTGGTCGTTTCGGGGTTGCCGAACATTACGCCGATCTTGTCGCGCAACTGATTGATGAATATAATGCAGGTGTTGGACTTGTTGCCCACTGCAATGATCTTGCGCAACGCCTGCGACATCAAGCGCGCCTGCACGCCCATGTGACTGTCGCCCATGTCGCCTTCCAGTTCCGCTCTGGGGACGAGCGCCGCCACGGAATCGACAACGACAAGATCTATCGCGTTACTGCGAACAAGGTAGTCCAAAATTTCCAACGCCTGCTCACCGCTATCTGGTTGAGAAATATACAACTCGTCGAGATTGATGCCGAGATTAGCGGCATAAACGGGATCCAACGCCTGCTCCGCGTCTATAAAGGCGGCGGTTCCGCCCATTTTTTGCACTTGCGCTATAACGTGCAACGTAACCGTGGTTTTGCCTGACGCTTCCGGTCCGAAGATCTCGATGATTCTTCCTCTGGGCAAACCTCCAACGCCCAGCGCCACGTCCAACGGCAGGCACCCCGTGGGAATGACATCGATATTGCGCGTTGCCGCGGAACTGCCCATTTTCATAATGGCGCCTTTGCCGAATTCTTTTTCTATTTGAAGAATCGTTTGCTCTAATGCTTTTTTCCTGTCCTCTGTCATTTTATTTGCTCCTTAATAGTTTGTAAAATTATTTAGCGATGGTCTTGTAAACCAAAAACAATGCCATATTCGTCGCCTGCGCTCTGACAAAATTGCGACCGCCCGAAAAGATATTGCGATATACGGATATTCCCTTCGGTGTGCCGATGCCGATAAAACATAGTCCTACGGGCAAACCGTTTTCCGACGTGGGACCTGCATACCCCGTTGTGGAAACGGCAAGATCACCACCGTTTTTGAGCAGTCCCTTCACCATTTCCTGCGCCACTTGTTGAGAAACAACGCCGAATTCGTCCACAAAATGCGGGCTTATTTCCAACCTGCTACATTTGGAGGGAATGGAATAAGTGACCAACCCCTCGTAAAACACCTTGCTCGAACCTGCAATGTCCACAATGGAAGAGGATATCATACCGCCTGTGATGGACTCCGCAACGGAAATTGTCTTTCCTATCCTGTTTAGCAAGTCCACTACCGTTTTGGCAAGACTTTGGTCTGCCGTTGCGTAGATAAATTCGCCGAAAAGCTCGTTAAACTTGTCCAATGTCTCCGAAATGATGTTTTTGGCGCACTTCGGAGCGAAACTCAACACGATTTTTGTGTCCAAATTCGATGTTTCACATTTTCGTGAAACATATTTTCCCAGTTGCGCAAGGCGTTCGTTTACGGCACGATTGCTCAAACCAAACACTTTGTAGGTGTAGCGACTTACGCCGAGAGAGTTTCTGAACAGATCTTTGCGCAAATAATTTTCATAAATTACCGCACACTCTCTTGCGTCGTCGGGGATCATATAGACGTGCGTTTTGCGATATTCGCCGTAACAGGCGCATTGCACGCTATGAGTGGACGCATAATGTGTAAAAGACTCGGGCGCTATGCAAATTTTGTCCATTGCGTGTTGCGGGGGCAATTGAATGTTGGATACCTTGCAAAATTCCCTAACATTGCGCTCCGCAAACTTATCGTAGAACATGGACAGTCCGAATGTTCCCGCAAACAGGGCACAACTGTCCCCCACGACATCTATCATCACAATTGCACTGCAACCGATGGAATCGGCAATGAAATGCGTAACGGAATCGCTGTCCTTGGATAAGAACAGGTCGTATTTTGTGACTTCGCCGTCCAATTTGTCACACAAATATGATACAGTCTGGCTGTACTCTTTGGCTATAATTTTTATCATATCAACTATTGAAAACCTTTTTGTTTTGTACTAAATAGATAACGCAGGACACAACGGTCAACACCACCGAAACGCCGAACAGCACAACGCCCGTCCACCATCCGACAAGATATAATTCGTAGTTGCGCATTACGGATTGAACGTCTACCAATGTGCATGCGTTGAGTATCACGAGTATCGGCAGGCTGATATCCTGAAATATCGTTTTTATCTTGCCGTATATATTTGCCTGAACCACAATGCCCTTTGCGCCCGCTATCATTCTGACGGCGCTGATGAGCAATTCGCGCGCAATAATAATTACTCCGCCTACGCTCAGGTAAATGCGCCCGAAAAGCACGCCCGCGTTTGAGTTGAATACAATGGAGGCAACTCCCGAATAGCCGATAAACTGCAACGGATTTGTCGCAACCACACAAAACAGCGCCGCGCATACCAAAACCTTGTCGGCGATCGGATCCAAAAGTTTGCCGAGATCCGTTACCAAATTGTACTTTCGGGCAATGTACCCGTCCAAAAAATCGGTAAAGGCCGCCAACGCAAAAAGCGCAACAGCAACAAACGCACCCCAAAAGTACGGCAAAAAATATGCCACGACAAACAGCGGTACCATACATATCCGCAATATAGTAAGCTTGTTTGGTAAGTTCATTCCGCTATATCTCCGCTCAGGTCGTATTCCAAAGCGCCGTTTATACGCACTTTATAGAAATTGCCTGTTTCCAATTTGTATTTTGACGCTATGTACACGGCACCGTCTATTTCCGGCGTCATGTAGTAATTTCTTCCCTTGTAAAAATAGTATTGTCCGTCGTATTGCGTAAATTCGTCTACGATACACTCGTAGATCTTGCCGATTTCCGCCCTGTTCAACTCTTCTGCTATTGCGTGCTGACATTTGTAGCACTCTTTTACATACTTTTGTTTTTTGCGTTCAGACACTTGATTTTCCAGCTTGTATGCAACCGTCCCTTCCTCGCGCGAATACGCAAAAAATCCAACGTTGCGAAGTTTGTATTCTCGCAAAAAACTTTGCAGTTCCTCTATCGTTTCGTCTGTTTCCCCGGGGAAACCGCAAATAAATGTGGATCGCACCGCAATGCCCCGCTTTTGCAACTTGTCGAAAAGCGTTTTGATAGATTTGCTGTCCGAACGACGGTTCATCTTGCGTAACAAAGAGTCACTGACGTGTTGCAGGGGGATATCGAGATAATTTACCGTTTTGGGATCGTTGGATATGTATTCAAGCAAATCGTCCGAAAGCAATTCGGGATAACAGTAAAGCAACCGTATCCACCGTATTTGCGGAATTTCGGACAGCTTTTTGAGCAATTCGGCGAGTTTGGGCGCCCCGTACAGGTCCGCGCCGTAACGAGTAGTATCTTGGGCGACAAGTATCAGTTCTTTTACCCCTTTTTCCGCCAGATCGCGAGCCTGTTCCACCAACTTTTCCATAGGAACGGAGCGAAACCGCCCTCGTATGTAGGGGATAAGGCAATAAGTGCAATAATTGTCACACCCGTCGGCGATTTTGAGATACGCAACATGCGGTAACGTAGTGAGAATACGCGAGCCGAACGTTATCCCCTCGTTACAACTGTTATAGAGTTTGCGCTCGCCTTTGAGCGTATTTGCCACAATTTCGCAAATGCTGTCATATTGATAGGTGCCCACGACTGCATCCGCCTCGGTCAGTTCGGCAAACAACTCTCCGCCGAATTTTTGTCCCAAACAGCCCGTGACAATGATTTTTTGGCATTTTTTCGACTTGTAGTTCGCCATTTCCAACACCGTTTCGATGGCTTCCTTGCGCGCCGATTCCAAAAAAGCGCATGTGTTTACTATGATAACGTCGGCTTGGCTCGGATCGTCGGTTATCTCGTAACCGCCCGCCACCAAATTTGCCAACATCACTTCGGTATCTACGCGGTTTTTGTCGCACCCGAGAGATACCACTCCTACTTTTGTTGCCATAATATTTTGTTTATCAGTCTTTACTATTGGGGAACAAATCGTCCAATTCTTCCAACGTTACAAGCACGTTAAGCTGTTTTCCACTGGTGTCGCTTGCGGAAGGACTTTCCACATAACCGAGTTGTTGCAAAGAGTCCATTATACGTCCCGCACGGTTGAAGCCTATGCCCAAATTGCGCTGTATGGAAGCAATGGACGCACGACCGCCATTTTTCTCCAACCAAAAACGTAACGCTTTTTTGCAAAGCGGATCGAGTTGCGTTTCCTTGTTGCCCGAGTCGCCGTTCGATTCGTCTGCGGAGGTGTCCTCGACGGGTTTGCGAGATTGGAATATCTCGTCCGACACCTTTTCGTCAAAGTACGCCTCGTTAGACTGGCGCGTGTAATCGACGAGGGCGCGAATTTCGTCATTGCTTATATATGCACCCTGAATACGTTCTATATTGGCTGAACTGGGAGACATAAACAGCATATCGCCCTTGCCCAACAACTTTTCCGCTCCTCCGTGTCCCAAGATCGTGGAACTGTCGAAGTTGGAGATAACTTTGAGGGCAATACGGCAGGGAAGATTTGCCTTGATCGTACCCGTGATGGTCTTTACGTCGGGACGTTGCGTAGCAAGCACTATGTGAATACCCGCCGCTCTGGACTTTTGTGCAAGCAACTGCAATTTTTGCTCAAAGGCGTTTTTGCTCATAGCCATCAAGTCGGCAAGCTCGTCCACGATAAATATCAGATACGGCATTTTTTCGCCGGAATTAGGTCCGAGTTTTTTGTTGTAGTTGGCAATATTGTCCACGGCTTTTTGCAGGAACAGTTGATAACGGCTTTCCATTTCCTTGATGAGGAATTCCAACGCGGCAAGCGCGTCTCCCACCTTTGTGATAGCTTCGCTGGTAAGCATATGCGGAAGTCCGTTGTAGCGAGAAAGTTCCACGAACTTGGGATCTACCATTACAAAACGGACATATTCGGGACCGTATTTGTAGATAAGACTGCAAATAAGACAGTTTAGCACTACGCTCTTGCCCGATCCTGTCGTTCCTGCGATCAGCAGGTGTGGCATATCCGCGAGGTCTGCAACTATGATCCTTCCGCTGATTTCCTGACCTATGGCAAACACAAGGTCTCCCTTGGAGTTTTTGAAAGTGTCCGATTCCAAAATGCTTCTCAACACAACGGAGCGTTTTACCTTGTTTGCCACCTCGATACCTACCAAATTGGTGCCTTTTACGGGGGCTTCTATGCGAATGTCGTCCTTTGCCTCAATGCACGCTTTGATGTCGTCGGAATAACGAGCAAATTCGACCATACGAGTGCGTTGCGACAGCACGTTGAAGAGAAAACGTGTGACAGTGGGACCTATGACCACGTCGGCAAGTTCTACTTTGACGTTGTATATGGCAAGTTTGTTTATAATTGCGTCGGCAATTTTTTGCCTGCTGTCCTGTTCGGTATCCTCCGTTTCCACGGCGTTGTTCAAAAGTTCCACGGGCGGATTGCAATATTCGGAATATACGTGACCTTGTTCAGGCTCATCTGTATCATCCTCTTCCGTCACAACGTCGAAACCTTCTTGCACCATTGGACCGCTTGGCGTGTTGATAACCGTCTCTGTTGTAACTACGCGAACGTTGGACTCGCTTACGGGAGGCTTTGGCTCGTCGTTTACAACGGTATCGGTTATCACGTCGTCAACATCCTCTTCGGAGGCATAACTGTCCGTAACGAACGGTGTATCCTCTTCTTCCTCCATTACTTCTGTGATATCCACCGAATTATCCTGTTCCGATACGGGTTCGACGGGCACCGTCGGCGTAGATTTTACGGGCGAGGTTGCCTGCCAATCTCTCGGAGTTTGTTCAAAGGGAGAAAACACGCTGTCTTTTTCGATTATGTCGTCATCGTCCTTCTTGACAGGCTCGGGGTTGCCCGAACGGAAAAAGCTGTTTTTGGGAGGATTTTGCGGTTTGGGAGGTTCCGAGTCGTCGCCGAAAAGGAACGACTGAGCGTCGGTAGTATCCGTTACGGGCGTATCCAACTCCGATTGCGGAGCGCTTTCAAAATGATCTTCGCGCGTGGAAGAAACCACCTCGGGATAGGTCGTATTTTCAAAAAGTATGCTCATAGCGTCCGACTGAGCGGATGATTCCGATTCCGAAAAGTCGGAAACGGGATGAATGGAAGAGGTCGTTTCGGACGGTTCGGTATCCTTCGTCTTGGAAATAAGAGAAATTTCTCCGCAAGCGTATGCGTAGAAGAACGCGCCGATAAAATAAATGCACAGCGCAAGCAACGCCACATACACTATCGACGCACCCCACACGGTAAGCGCTCTTTCCAACGCCCAGGCGACCGTTCCGAAAAACACTCCGCCGAAACTGGGAATACCAATGGGCGCGTCATAATAGTTGTAGATCATCTTGGCATAGGAAGCAAAGTCCTCGTCAAAATAATTTACAACAAAATGCGTCGTGAGCATGTGCACGAACAAAATTACCGTCACGAACAAAATTCCGAAAAACGTGGCGTATTTTGCAGGTATCCTGATAGATTTGCCTGCCAAATTAAAGGAACAAACGGCGATCACTCCTGCCATTAAGCCGTAAAATGCCATGCCGAATGTGCCCAAAAAGAAATTACCGAAGTTTTTGAATCCGCCTTCGGCGTATCTTCCGCAAAATGCAAAAACGATCAGAAGCGTTGCAATTGCTATCCCCAATATATTTCCTATCAGTTTGCCATGGGAAATTTTTTGTGCCTTCAAAAAGGTCACCTCCTTGACTTATCTAAAACGTGAGTTTACAATTTGTTGTTATCCAGTATAAAATATATTATACAATACTATTATGAAATAATCAACAATTCAAAATCAAAGTGTTGGGTTAATTTTTCACTTTTTATACAATGGGCGACAGATTAAGCCTGTCGACGATGTATCAAAATTTCAATTTGGAGACCTCTGCATAGTCGTCCGTTTTCCTTCCGACATACGCCGAAGAATATTTTTGCGAGAAAATGTGCCTTGCCACACTGTTTACATCCTCAACGGTAACGGCTTTGTACCGCGCTACGTCCTGCTCCACGTCGAAAACTTCTCGCAGTTTCAACATGGATCTTCCGTATAGACGCATAAGCGTCAAGTTGCTTTCGGCGTTCATATACAGCGAATTGATAGCCTGCACTCTTGCGCGTTCAAGTTCTCTTTGCGTAACGCCCTTATCGGCGATCTCGGATATTTGTTCGCTTAGCAGTTTGCATGTTTTGGCGGTATTTTCGGGGCTGAGTCCCACATAGACTTCGAAAGTTCCCCCTTTTGTGTAGTAAGATGGATACGCATAGACGGAATAGGCAAGCCCGTTTTGCTCACGAATGACCTGGTTGAGCCTGCTCGACGATCCTCCGCCGAGTATGGACGCGAGCATGTTATTTGCACAACGTTGTTCCGATTTGAGGGAATATCCGCCCCAAGCCAATTGCAAATGAGTTTGCTCGATTTCCTTGAAAGTATGCAAAAATTTACTTTGATATTCTACGGCAGGTTCTTCATCCGCAACGGGAACACCGACCGAGCAATATTGCTCGAAATAATTTTCCACCAGCTTGTCCAACGCGTCGATATCGAATTTTCCGCACACCGCCACAACGGTGGACGAAGGGATGTAATGTTGCTTTTTGAAAGCAAGGATACTTTCGCGGTCAGCTTTTTTGATGTTGTTTTTGCTTCCGAGAATGGTTTGTCCCAGCGTCTGTCCGTAAAAAAGCGCTTCCGATATCAGATCCTGACTAACCTCGTCGGGCGTATCCTTGCACATCTTTATTTCTTCTATCACAACGCCCTTTTCCCTTTCCAACTCGTCCTGCGGTATCGTGGCGTTGAAGTACATATCCGAAAGCACGTCAAGGCACTTTTCCAGATCGTCCGAAACGCTTTTTGTATAAAAGCATGTGCAGTCCTTTGCCGTGTAGGCGTTGATGTTGGCGCCGATATCTTCGATTTCCTCGGATATTTGCAGGCATGTGCGCTTTTTCGTCCCCTTGAAAACCAAATGCTCGATAAAATGCGAATATCCGTTGTTTGTTTTGTCCTCTCGTACACAGCCGACGTCCACATAGACGCCCAAAGATACCGTGTAACAGTCCGTTTGTTTTGCTACAAGCGTCAATCCGCTTGGGTATTGTTTGCAGAAGTCCATATCTCTCCTATATTAGTACTTACAGGTACTATACTAAAATCTTTTTCCAAATAGTATTTTACGATTTTTTCCAACACCGATAGCGTATGCTTTGTTGGATGCATAAGTATCAATTCACCGTCGGAAGTGTTTTTTGTGGCACGACTGAAAATCAGATCGGCGTCTTTGTCTCTCCAATCTATCGTGTCGCGCGACCACATCACCGTTTTGTAACCGTTGTCACGCGACGCTTTGAGCGTATCGGAAGAAAAATCTCCGCTCGGAGGCGCAAAAAGGGTGGGTTCCTTGCCCGTGTAGGAAAATATCAACTTTCCGCACGCAACTATTTCTTTGACATTGTCGTCGTAGCTCAACTTGCTTTGCTCCTTGTGGAAATAGCCGTGATTGCCTATCTCATGCCCGTAAGAAGCGATTTTTTGAAGAACATCGGGATGTTGAGCCACCCAACTTCCGCCCACGAAAAACGTTGTCGTGACATTGTACTTATTCAATATTGACAACATTCCGTCGATATATTCCGTTCCCCAATACACATTTACCATGAGGGAAACTTGCTTTTCACCGCTTCCGCGGTAGATAGGCGAGTTGTCGTTGCCATTGAAAACGTTTGTAGTTGCGCCAAAAAAGCCTACCGTGGCAACGCACAAAACAAGAAGGACCAACACCACGTTGGCAACGATATGCGTAAAAGCCTTTTCCATAACATCACCTATACAATGAACTTGACAATGCCAAAACAGACATTTGCCGACAATACATTATATTTGTGATAATTCGAAATATTGCTTTTCTTTGACAAGACAAAGCACGGTCAAGCGAGAAATGTCAGGGTGTTGCAACGAGCGAAATGCGCAACGCTTGTAGCGCATAGCAATGAATTTGACCGCGACATTTGCCACAGAGCCAAAAACACCCCACTGCCCGAAAGACAGCAGGGTGCTCCGCGTTAAAACGTCTTACAACTTCTTGACAAGTTTGAGGTCGATCCTGCCCTTCTCGTCGATCTTTATGACCTTTACGACCACGGTGTCGTCGATATTGACGACGTCCGTCACTTTGGCTACGCGTTCCTTGGCAAGTTTAGAAATGTGTATCATTCCGTCCTTGCCCGGGGCAAGCTCTACAAAAGCGCCGAAGTCGAGTATGCGCACCACCTTACCCGTAAATTCGTCTCCAACCTCGGGATCCTTGGCAATGGCAAGAATAAGCTTCTTTGCTTTGTCGGACATTTCCTGATCGGGAGTGGCGATGAACACGGTGCCGTCGTCGGTGATATCGATTTTTACGCCCGTTTCGTCGATGATCTTGTTTATCACCTTTCCACCGCTACCGATAACCTCTCTGATCTTGTCGGGATCGATAGTGAAGGATATGATCTTGGGCGCATATTTGGACAGTTGCTCGCGCGGTTGAGGCAACACTTGAAGCATCTTGTCCAAAATGAACAGTCTGCCTTGACGTGCCTGTTCGAGAGCCGTGCGCAAAATATTTTCGTCGATACCCTTGATCTTGATATCCATTTGTATTGCCGTGATACCCTTTGCGGTACCTGCAACTTTGAAGTCCATGTCGCCGAGGAAGTCTTCGAGACCTTGAATATCGGACAAAATTGCGACTTTTGAACCGTCCTCCGACTTCATCAAGCCCATTGCGATACCTGCGACAGGAGCCTTGATAGGTACGCCTGCGTCCATGAGCGCGAGCGTGGATCCGCAAACGCTTGCCTGCGAAGTACTTCCGTTACTGCTTACGACCTCGGATACCGTGCGGATAGCATAGGGGAACTCTTCCTCGCTGGGGATAACGGGTTCCAAAGCGCGTTCTGCAAGGGCGCCGTGACCGATCTCGCGTCTGCCGGGACTACGCAAAGGCTTTGCCTCGCCCGTAGAATAACCGGGCATGTTGTAGTGATGCATATAACGCTTGAAAGTGTCGTTGTCGTCCAGATTTTCCAACTTTTGCACCTCGGATATCGTGCCGAGAGTTGCCGTCGTGATGACCTGAGTCATTCCGCGAGTGAACACACCGCTACCGTGAACTCTGGGCAAAATGCCCGCTTCGCACCAAATGGGACGAATTTCAGTGAGGGATCTGCCGTCGGGACGAACACCCTCGTTGAGTATGCGCGCACGCACCTTTTCCTTGGTCATCTTGTACAGCACGTCGCCTATCGAATCCAACACTTCGGGATTGGTCTGCGCAAAATGTTCGCGAACTTTGCGTTCTACTTCGTCTTGATTTGCCTGACGCTCGTATCTGTCAAAAGTTTTGAGCGCGTCGGTAAGCATTTGATCGGCATAGGGACGAATGATCTGTTCGTGCTCTACGGGAGGCAAATAAAGGTGAACGTCCTTTTTGGGTTTGCCCACTTCCTGACGTATAAACTCTATAAATTCGCATTGTTCTTTGATAGCCTCGTGACCGAACAATATAGCGTCCAGCATTTCCTTCTCGGAAATCTCGTTGGCGCCCGCTTCCACCATCATAATGGCGTCCTTGGTGCCTGCGAGGTTGAGGTTCAACTTGCTTCTTTCACGCTGTTCGGCGTTGGGGTTGATGATATATTCGCCGTCCACATAGCCGACAACGACGCTTCCCGTAGGACCTGCAAAAGGTATGTCGGATATTGTAAGGGCGATAGAACTGCCCATCATGGCATAAACTTCCGGTTGAATGTCCGGCTCTACGGACATAGCCGTTGCGATCACCGACACGTCGTTCAAAAATCCCTTGGGGAAAAGGGGACGTATCGGACGGTCGATAAGGCGAGATGTCAATATTGCCTTGTCGCTTGCTCTGCCTTCTCTCTTTTTGAAACCGCCGGGGATCTTGCCCACGGAGTACATTTTTTCCTCGAAATCTACTCCCAAGGGGAAGAAATCGATACCGTCGCGCGGTTTGTCCGCGAGCGTAACGTTTGTCATGACGACCGTTTCTCCGCATGAGACCATGACGGATCCGTTAGCTTGTTCGGCGTATTTGCCCACTTCTACGCTGACAGTTCTTCCGCCGATCTCCATTTCGAAAACGTGGTAGACTCTGTCGCCTATTTTGCCTTCTGATTTTCTGAATTTTTCCATTTCTTTTCTCTTTCTCCTTGATCTATATTTCCCACGAAAAACGCATAAAATACGTTTTTCAGATGCAGACATAACAAAATTGGGGCATGCTTTGCCCGAATAAAGAAAAAAGGAGAGAGGGCATGGATCGTGAGCCCTATCTCCTCAATTTCAGCATTATTTTCTCAGTCCCAATTCGGCAATTACTTGGCGGTACTTTTCAATGTCCGTTTGTTTGAGATAGTCCAACAAGCCCTTTCTGCGACCTACCATTTGAAGAAGTCCGCGTCTGGAATGGTGATCTTTTTGGTGCGTTCTCAAATGCTCGGTGAGGTGATTGATACGTTGCGTAAGCAATGCAATTTGTACCTCGGGAGAACCTGTGTCCCCTTCCTTTCTGCCGAATTTGGCAATGATCTCTTGCTTTGTCATTTTCTTTTTCTCCTTTATTTATATTTGCCGTAAACTACGAGGCAGTCGGAGTTGTCTGTCCTCGGAGAATCGGTATTTAACTATATTGATGTTATTCCTCGTCCTTCTTGGCGGGAGCGTTTTGCTCCGGTCTGGGAAGCAATGCTTTGCGAGAGAGCGTGATACGCTTGTTTGCGCGGTCGAAATCGATAACTTCCACTTCCACAACGTCGCCGACTTTTAGCACGCTGTTGATATCTTCCAACCAATCCCACGAAACGTTGGATACATGCAACAAACCGTCGATATGCTTGTCAAGTTCGATAAACGCTCCAAAGGGCATTATGCGTGCCACCTTGCCTTGTACGCGCGTTCCTACGGGGAACTTTTCCATTGCAACATCCCAAGGTTGCGGTTGAAGCTGTCTGTAACCGAGAGAAACTCTGTTCTTTTCTCTGTCCAAAGCCAAAACGACAAATTCGTAAGTCTTGCCTAATTCCAAAACCTCTGAGGGATCGGAAATGCGTTCCCAAGAAAGATCGGAAGTGTGAGCCAAACAATCAAATCCGCGTACGTCCACAAATGCGCCGAAGGAAGCAAAACGCAAAACTTTGCCGTCTACCACTTCGCCCACTTCGATGTTGTCCCAAAATTCATCCTCTTTTGCCTTTTTCTCGGCAAGCAATATGGCTTTTTGGCTGGCATATATGACGCGCTTGTGATCGTCCACTTTGTCGGGACTTGTGACTACAAGACGCAACGTCTTGCCGACGTAATCGTTAAGATTCTTGACATATCCGATTCGTATTTGAGACGCATGAACAACGACGATATAACTGCCGAGTTTGCCTGTCAGACACTCCTTTCCGACGCGAGTCATTACCGCTTGGAATTCTTTTCCTTCTTTTATCCCGCTGACCAAAGCGTCGTCTTTGTATCTTTCGTCAATGACCTTTTTGGAAAGAGTGATGCTCTTGTCTGTGCTGATAACGGCACATTCCAAAGTCATCTTTTCCGCATCGTCTACTTCCAACGCGTTTTTCAAAGCGTCCTTCACTTCCTGAAAGTTTCCGTCCATAGACAACTCTTCGTTGGGAATAAAACCTTCTTTTTTGGAACTGGGAATACTTACATAAACGCCGTCGTCGCTGACAAGAACAACTTTGCACTTTACTTTTTGTCCGATCCTGTATCTTTGACCTTCTTTCATCTCGGAAACAGCCTTGGCAAGTAAAGCCTCGTCTTTGCTCATAACCTTCTCTTCCGTTGTATCTTCAACAGAAGTAATCTCGACGCTTTCGTCGGATACGACCGTTTCAACAACGGTATCTTTTGCACTTTCACTCATTTTTTTCAAAACCCCCTTCATCAACTCTGTCGGAGTTGACGCGCCTGAAATTATACAGACATTTTTACATTTTCTGATGTCAATATCTGCCGTTCCGTCCGTCAACACCGTCGGACAGTTGCAAGAAGCGATCTCGTACAATCTCCTCGTATTGGAGCTGTTGACGTCTCCCACCACAATTGCCTTGTCGCATCGAGCGGACAAAATTCGAGCATAATATTGTCTACTTGAAGTAGTATAACAAATTGTATTAAATATTTCAAGCGTTTTGACGGTGTCTGTGCAAATATTTTGCAAACTTTTTTCAAAAAATCGCGTATCGAAGGTGGTTTGGAACATTATCAAGGCTTTTTCGACGCCTTTTAGTTCCAATTTTCCTTTGCCGTCAAATACTATCGCGGAGTTGTCGCACCAACCATTTATGCCCACTATTTCGGGATGTTTGGCGTCCCCTATCAAAACAATGGCATAACCTTCATTGTGATATTTCATCGCCTTTTGCTGAATGGCTCTGACGGAAGGACAAGTCGCGTCCACTATTTTTATGTTGCGCCTTTGGGCTTCTTCGTAAACGGACTTGGGCGCGCCGTGCGCTCTTATCACCACCGTTTCGCCGTCGGGAACTTCGCTCAAACTTTCCACCGTTATCAATCCGCGCTCTTTCAGCCTCTCGGATACCTGCGCATTGTGGACAAGCTGACCTAAACAGTACGCCCTGCCCTCTATCGACTCAGCCTTTTTTATCGCGGTAGACACTCCGTTGCAAAATCCTATTTCCTTGGGGATCCAAATTTTCAATCGCTTCCCTCCTTGGGCGGATCGGTCTGTTTTGCGTTGCTCTTTTCAAGCTCGCTTGCCAAATTGCGCTGTTTTTCGTTGTAGGCTTTGATTTTTTCCGTTTCCTTTTTGGTTCGAGGTCTGCGCTTGACGCCTTTTGCGTCCAAAAGCGCGTTGAGCCTTACGCGCAATTCGTCAACTTTGGACTTTATAACTTCCGTAGCCTCATCCAACACCTGACGGTTGATTGGTTTGTCGTAAAACTGTTCCAAAGTAAATTCGTCGCCTATTATCATATAGTTTTTGCGACAGAACTTTGTTTTGTCCCAGATATAGAACGGACGTAAAGGCGACTTTGTTTTTAGCGCAAACAACGCCGCCCCCGTGTGGAACGGTTGCAGACAATCCACGTTGGGATTGCGGGTGCCCTCGGGGAAAAGAACTACCGATTTGTCGTTTTTTAACAGTCGCAAAATGCGCTTGGAGGCATTGAGATCCACTTCTCCGCGCCTTACGGGAACGCAATCGATGCCCTCAAAAACCCATTTGAGAAACAAACTGCGCTGAAACTCCGATTTATACACAAATGAGACGACGTTTTTTGTCCACATCGTGTACAAAAGCGGATCCCAACCCGACAGGTGGTTTCCTACGATAAGACACTTTTTTACAGGGACGTTGCGCTCGCCGTACACCTTGACGGGGTAAAACGGACGGCAGACCGTCCTTGCAAATTTAATTAAAAACACAATAAATTTGTTCATGTGTTTCTCCGTTCGACAGACTCACCGTTACGGTGATTTGCATTTGCCAAGCAATGTGCTTGCAATGCAATTTTGCCTTGCATCGTTGCGTTTATCTGTGTGCCACATATTTTTCGGCATAAATTAGCGCAACAACAATATATAAATATACACTTAACATTTTGTTCAAGCACCGCTGACGATGTCGGGACGAAGCGACGAAGCCTCTCCGATATAGCAATGCTTGCACCGCGATTGCGCCATTCCGTCAACGAGGACGCACACGCGGATACAATGTGCAAGAGCGTCAACTACCGACATCTCCGCAAAACACATAAAAGCCGTATCTTTCATGGCGAAATGTTCGCGAACCGCTTTTGCGGGATAACATGCGTCAAGATCTTTTGTGACGGAAAAGAACACTGCTGTAACGTCGTCGGGCGAAAGGGAGTTTTCGCTGAAAATGGCTTCCATCAACTCGACAGATCGCGCCGAAATGTCCTCTTTTGTGTTTTTTGCGCAAATTGCGCCTCGTATAGCACCCATAATATCCTCTATTTGCTTGCGTTTTGTCCTGCCACATATCCCGTTGACAGCGCAATTTGAATATTAAAACCGCCTGTAAAAGCGTCTACATCCAGCAATTCTCCCGCAAAAAACAGTCCCTTGACCAGTTTACTTTCCATTGTGGAAGGGTTAATTTGCGAAACGTCCACGCCACCCGACGTGACGATACCGTATTCTATGTCGTCCAAGCGCAAAAAGGAAAATTTGAGACGCTTGACAACTTGCACAAAATTTGCTCTCTCCTCTGCCGTTATTTGATTTACCTTTTTGTCAAAGGGTATTCCGCTTTGTGTCGCGACGGTCTTTATCAGCCGTTCGGGCAAAAGCGAATCCAAAGCGTTGACAAAATTTTTGTTTGAATAGGCGGAAAAATCGCGTAAAACGCGCGCGTCCAACTTGTCGGCGTCCAGCGCGGGTTTGAGATCGATACACACAAAGGCGATGTTATCCGCAAATTTGTTTATCCGCGAGGAGAGCGTCAAAACGGTAGGTCCGCTGACGCCGTCGGAAGTAAACAGCATTTCTCCGAATTCCTCCGCCACGTTCCTGCCCTGTTTGTCCACCGCCGACACGGAAACGTTTTTGAGCGAAAGCCCTTCGAGCGCTTGCGTGCCTTTGCATATCATACGGCACAACGCAGGTCGCAACTCCGTAACGCGATGTCCCAACCACTCGGCAAATCTGTATCCATCCCCTGTACTGCCAGTTGCGCTGTAACTCAGCCCTCCTGTTGCCAAAATTACCCTGTCAAAATATACTATGTCTGTAATAGTAGTCAACAAAAAGCCGTTTTCCTGACATTGTAACGCCAAAATCTTGCTATTTAAGCACACTTCCACCCCAGAACGTTGCAACGCCGTTGCGAACATTTTGATGACATCGCTGGATTTGTCCGAGGCGGGAAACACCCTGTTGCCCCGTTCCGTTTTGAGCAAAAGCCCGTTTGAACGGCAGAATTCCAACGTGTCCGACGGGGAAAATTTGTTTACCGCACCATACAAAAATTTGGAATTGGTTGCCACGTTCGAAAAAAATTCGGCAACTGCGCAATCGTTGGTGAGGTTGCAACGACCTTTTCCGCTGATGTACAGTTTTTTGCCCAATTTTTCGTTTTGTTCGTACAGAGTGACCGTAGCCCCCATTTGCGAAGCGGTAAGCGAAGCCATCATGCCCGCAGGTCCGCCTCCTATCACTGCCACTTTCACTTTTCCAACCTCCGAATTTTTGCAAGCGCGTCGTTATCCGTTCGGGCAACCGTCATGGGCGTTATTGTAACATAACCGTCGCAAGCCAACGCCACGTCGGAAAATTCCTCCGCGAGAGGGTTCCGTTTGCCAACTATCCGCACGGTTTCGGCGCTCGTTTGACAAATTGCGTCGTCAAAAGAGGGCAAATTGGTGCTTTGCGGACAAACTTTTACGCCCTTTATTTGATTTGTAGGCAAATTTGGCACGTTGATGTTGAGAAAATAGTCTTTGCCGATAGCCTCTGCAAGAGGTTCCAAATTGTCCGCCAAATATTTGACCGTGGAAAAGAACGCTCCGCCGTGCTCCAAACGGGACAGCGCAATACTTTTGACTCCGCAAAGAGTGCCCTCCTCGGCGCACCCGATTGTGCCCGAGCACAAAGTTGCCCTTCCGAAATTGGCCGCATTGTTGGGACCTGCGATCAACAAATCGAACTTGACGCCGAGATGCAATATGCCTATACGAACGCAATCGGCGGGAGAGCCGGAACAAATATACGCCTCTTTCGCCCCGCAATAGGAAAGCAATTTTGTCAGCGTCAGATCCTGATTGTAATGCATTGCATGCGAAAAGCCCGAACGTTGTCCGTCGGGCGCCACAACATAGACATTGTGACCAAGTCCGCTCAAAACAGAGCATAATATTTGCAGACCGCTACTGCTGTATCCGTCGTCGTTGGCTAAAAGTATGTTCATCAAAGATTTTTCAAGTACTCCACTTCGTTATCTTTCAAAAATCGGTATTCACCGCGTTTAAGTCCGCCAAGGCGCAGATCGCCCACGGCAACGCGTTTGAGAAATTCCACTTCCTTGCCAACGGCTTCGAACATCTTTTTTACCTGCCTGTTGCGCCCCTCGTGGATGGTTATTTCACAGCGCGTGTGATGTTGATCCTTTTTCAATATTTTTACGCGCGCGGGCGCGGTTTTGGAACCGTCTATCAACACGCCGTTTTCCAACTGCTTGCGTTCCTGTTCGGAAAGCATTCCCGATATTCGCGCAACATAGGTTTTGTTGACCTCGTTTCGCGGGTGAGTGAGGCGATTTGCCAACTCTCCGTCGTTGGTGAGAATGAGCAGACCTTCCGTGTCGTAATCCAACCGTCCGACGGGATACAAACGTGCGTCCACCGTCACCAGATCCATGACCGTTTTGCGCCCGAGGTCGTCCTTGACCGTCGTCACATAACCTTTGGGTTTGTGGAGCATAACATAGTATTTTTTTTGCATGTCCGCAACTCGTTTGTTGTTGACCGTAACGTGGTCGCCCTCATTGACGGACATTCCCGTCGTTGCCGTTTTGCCGTTTATTTTGACGACGCCGTCGGCGATCAACCTGTCACATTCGCGACGGCTTCCCACTCCGCGATCTGCCAAATATTTGTTCAATCGAACCATATTGTTTCTCCGTGCATTTTGTTGCTTACGTTGAATGTGAAACCTTGTATTTTACAAGGTACACACTTATTCATTATATATAATACAGTTTTTGATAAAAAAAATCAAGTATTTTCGGCTTATACCGCCGTTTGCCTTACTTGCGTGACGACTTTTCAAAATTTTCTGCTTGACGGAAAGGAACAACGCAAACAAAGGAAAAACAGTCACCTATCGATGACTGCCTTGTTTTATTTTGTTGCTTGCACGTTCGAATGACGGCGCAAAAACTAACGGGAATATATCGCTTGAAGCGCATGTTCAAAAGTTTGTTCTCCGTTGAGGGATACGGTAAGCGCAAGATCGTCCATATTCACATCGATGTGCGCCCGTCCTCCCCTCTTTAAGGGATAGCGACATCTATAACCAACGACGCAAACAAAGGAAAGCAGTCACCTGCCGTGACTGCTTTCTTCTATTTTGTTGCTTACTCGCCCGAAAAACGGCGCAAAAACTAACGAGAATATATCGCTTGAAGCGCATGTTCAAAAATTTGTTCCCCGTTGAGGGATACGGTAAGCGCAAGGTCATCCATATTTACATCGACGTGCGCCCGCTCGCCACTCTTTAAGGGATAGCGACATCTTTCTCGGCAAGCATAGTAAACGGTTTTGCCGTTTTCGCGTCGCGCACCGCAAATATAGTTTTGCGGAACGATCGTTTCCATGCTGTAATTGTCGAACGCCGAGTTTAACATTTGCGCCGTTTCCTCGAACATCGGACCGCAATTAAGCACCACGACGACTACTTGCATGCCGTTTCGCGTTGCGCTCCCCACAAAACACCTGCCTGCTTTTTTGGTGTAGCCCGTTTTTACTCCGTCGGCGCCGTCGAA
>CANQJK010000035.1 GCA_947624235.1 uncultured Clostridia bacterium
ACGAACGTTTGTCCACCGAAAACTTTGTGCAACAGTTGTGCGCGCTAAACGGCAAAATTAAAGATGACGAGCCGACGACCAAGGAGGCTGTCCGCGATTTTCTGTTGGCTAATTTCCGTTTTGCCTTGGGTGAGGAAGGAACAAGCGCTTTTATGGCAAATAGCGTTGTGCAAAAGTCAAATTTTTCCAATGGGGAAATTTCGGGATTCAACATTGTGGCTAAAATCGACGCGCCCGATAAAGACGAGCAAAATAAAGACAAGCAAATTGTTATAGGCGCTCACTACGACGCCGAGGGACAGGGCGCAAACGACAACGCTTGCGGAGTCGCCGTGTTGTATGAAACAATGTTCCGTTTGTACGCAGAAAGAGCAAATTTGCCCTTTGATGTGGTTTTTGTCGCTTTCGACCGCGAAGAAGACGGTTTGGTAGGTTCGGACGAATACGTTGACGATATCAAAGAGGACGGCGACACGGAAAACATTCTCGTCATGTTCAACGTGGATTCCATTGCATTGGGAAGCAATCTTTACGTCATGTGCGAAAACAAAAAAACCGACCTTGCCGATCTCATTCTGTCGCAAAACGAATTGCTTGCGGAAAAGCCTTATGCCAAGGGAGTGGAGCAAGGAGTGGACGTGTTCGGATACGGTTATTACGAAGAAGTACAAGGTAGCGATCACACGTATTTCCGCCTTGCAAACATTCCCACCGCGCTGTTTTTCTCCGGCAACTATGACGTTCTCGGATACGTTGACGACAGCTATGTGATAAACACTTCGGCGGATACCTTTGAAAACATGCAAGACTCCGATTTTGTCTCTCGCATACAAACCGTAAGCGACGTTATTGTACGCACCGTTACGGACGAAAAATTTGCGAGCGTTGCGCAGAATGCGCGTAAACAGCTTGTAAATCTCAGTTTGTGCTTCAATGACTGGTGGCCCAAAATCGTCGTCGCCGTTATTTTGGTGGCATTGGCAGTTCTCACCTGGCTGTACAATCGCAAATTGCAAAAACAGGCATTGCTCGGTAACGCCGAGGCAAGGGGCGGAAACGTATTCGACAAGCCCGATTCGGAAGATATTTTCTCCTTTGGCGACGGCGCAAAAAAATCTCAAAACGACGGCACGGACGTAGACGATATATTTACGTTCAAAAAGTAAAAAGATAATTCACAATGAGCAGAAAAAAACGTAAAATTCTTTCAATACCGATATTCTTGGCGATATATGTCGCCGTTATCGCAATGTGCGTAACGCTCGATCAGCTTACAAAGCACTTTATCGAAGGGGCGGTCGACAAACACGGCGGTTCTATACGCATTTTGGGAAACTGGTTGACGCTTGTGTGGACTACCAATGACGGCGCAACGGGCGGACTGTTTTCCAACTTGTCTTGGAACAATTGGCTGTTCTTTTTTATGACGCTACTTGGTCTGCCTGTTTTTTGTTGGCTGTTGTTGCGTAGCAGAACGCGTAGCGTGTGGGGGCAGATAGCCTTTTCCTTTGTGATAGGGGGCACGCTGGGCAATGCCATCGATCGCATAGTTTTTGCCAACGAGGGCTTTTTTACGGGCGCCGTACGCGACTTTGTAAGAGTGGAGGGCTTTTTCGGCATATTCAACCTCGCCGATAGTTTTCTGGTGGTAGGCGTTATCCTTGCATTGTTGGCGATAGTGTTTTTCGATCCCGATTCCCTGCTCAAAACGTTTGTGAAGGAACGCAACGAAAAAACGGAACAAAACGCCGAAACATGCGACGAAACCACGGAGAAACAAGAGGATCAAAAAGCGGAGCACAGGGATGAAAACGATTGAGCTGGTCGCCGAATCGGATTGCAGACGTTTAGATGTCTTTATTTGCCAAAACACCAACCTCACGCGCAACCATGTGCAAAGATTGGTGGACATGGGCAATGTCAGCGTCAACGGCAAGCAGGTAAAGGCGTCCTATTCCGTCAGATCGGATAGCCACGTCAGCATTGTGTTGCCCGACGAAATTCCACTTGACGTGGAAGCGCAGGATATACCGTTGGACATTGTGTACGAGGACGCGGATCTGGCTGTCATCAACAAGGCGCAGGGCATGACCGTCCACCCGTGCGAAAACGTTTTTCGCGACACGCTTGTCAATGCGCTTTTGTTTCATATCAAGGACCTTTCGGGAATAAACGGCGTTTTGCGCCCGGGTATCGTGCACCGCTTGGACAAGGACACAAGCGGTTTGCTCGTCATCGCCAAGAACGATAGTGCGCATGTGGAACTTCAACGACAAATTCAGCAAAAGGTGTGCCGTCGCATTTATGTGGCGCTGTTAGAAGGAAACGTCAAGCAGGACGAAGGCTGTGTGGACAAGCCGATAGGGCGCTCCCACACCGACCGCAAAAAAATGGACGTGGTCGCCGACGGGCGCAGTGCGCTCACTTATTACACCGTCCTTCAACGTTTCGGCAACTACACTTTGGCGCAGTTCGAATTGAAAACGGGCAGAACGCATCAAATTCGCGTTCACGCCAAATATATGGGACATCCGATCGTGGGAGACAAAACTTACGGCTACGCCAAGTGCCGTTTCGACTTGCAAGGACAGCTTTTGCACGCTCAAAAGTTGTGCTTTATTCATCCGTCTACGGGAGAACAAATGAGTTTCGAGGCGCCATTGCCCGACTATTTTCAAAGAGTGCTGGATATTTTGCAAAACAAGAGCAGTTTGAGGTAACTATGAAAAATTTGCTTACGCTTACAGATTTGACGCGCAACGAAATACGCCAAATTTTGGAGGTCGCAACGCAAATGCGACGTATAGTGCTTGCCAACTACAAAAAAGGTCCGCAACTGTTGGGGCATGTGGTGGCAGGCTTGTGGAAAAAACCCTGCGTTTCCGCCACGGCATTTCAACTGGCAACGACATATTTGTCGGGCACGCCCTGCTCGGTATTCGGCGCAGAGGACGAATACGGTCAACTGCTCGCATTGGACAACATGGGCGTCAACACCGTAGTGGTGGGTTGCGATAACGACGGTCTGTTGAGGACGTTTGTCTCTCGCGCGCACTGCTCCGTCATCAACGGCGGTTCGGCGCAAAGCGATCCCGTGGGAGTGTTGGCGGATCTGATGACGCTGTCTGCAAAGTTGGACGGTCTGAACAATTTGCATGTTTTGACGGTAGGCAATCGCGATGTCAACAAAATACAGGAGCTTAACCATTGTCTGCGGTTGTTCGGTTCCGATTTGATATGGTACTTGCCTGCGGACGACTTCGTCACGGCAAAAAAGGGCGTGGTGATAGACAAGATAACGACGGCGTTTCTCGGCGCAGACGCGGTGATAGACCTCGGCTTGACAAGTTTTTCCGATCCTGCCAAGTACTATGGCAGTAACGGCGGTATAACCTTGTCTTTGATGGAACAGGCGCGTATCGATTGTCCGTTGCTCGGTTGTCGCAACGTCACCGACAATTTGGGTATTCGCGAATATGCCCACAACGCCGTTGCCACTCGCGACAGTTGCTATGTGTCCGTTGCAATGGCATTGCTGTATTTGCTCAAAAGAGATTGACGCGTGGTTTTTGCGTTTTGCGTGCGCTTCAAAGCAGAAATTTTGTCCGTTGACAATTTTGTCGCTTGGGCGTAAAATAAACGTTGAAGGGAGGTTCAAAAAATGAAATACTGTACTAAATGCGGTGCAGAGCTTTTGGACGACGCCGTCTTGTGTCCCAGATGCGGAAGTTTGGCGGACAATTCCGCTAATAACGGTCTCGGCGTTCGGTCGGGCGGTACAAACCTGCCTGCAAAGATGAATACCTGTTCCCTGTTGGGCTTTATTCTTTCTCTCGTGGGCTTGCTGTTCTATTTCAACATATTCGGCATGGTATCTTTGGCGTCGGTGGTGCTGTCCATCGTGGGCTTGGTGCAAATATCCAAAAATTTCCAACGCGGAAAAGGCTTTGCAATTGCGGGACTCGTTGTGGGAATTTGCATGTTTATGTTCTGTTTGTTGGTTTGGATAATGGCAGTAGGCGAAATGGCGCACAGTTAAGGGAGGCAAAAATGAAGTATTGCAGTAGATGCGGATCGGAACTTGTGGACGACGCCGTAGTATGCACGCATTGCGGATGCCTGTGTGACAAAGCAAACAGAATTGCCCAAGACCGTTACAACGGATTGGCGATAGGCGGTTTTGTCGCAAGCTTTTTTAGCAATATCGTGGGATTGATATTGTGCATAATTGCGCTCAATCAACTCAAAAAGTCCGACGAAAAGGGCAAGGGACTTGCGCAGGCGGGCTTGGTCATAAGCATCGTTTCGCTGTGCCTGACCGTCTTTTTTGTGGTAGGGTATTTGGTTTTTATAATATACTTTTTTATCCCTGCCATGCGTTGGATGTAAAGGGCAATTCGCTGTTTTGCGTGTATAGCAAAAGGCTCAAAAAGGCGAAAACTTTGCAAATGGGACTGTTACATTAGACATTTTTTATACAAAATGACATCAAAAACGGCTTGAAAATATTGGTTTCAAGTCGTTTTTTTTGTATAATTATTCATTTGTTTGATCGTTTATGCGAACGGGGCGACGGCACTGTCTATGCTTGCGTAGGCGCAAACAAACTTTCGCCTCTCTTTCCAAAACGCAGACGCGACCTTCTGTATTTATTTTACTCCCCGTCATTTACCATGGAAACCAAATATTTTTTTTGAGTAAAATGATAACAAAAACGGCTTGAAAATATTGGTTTCAAGTCGCTTTTTTGTATAATTATTCATTTTTTTGATCGTTTATGCGAACCGTGCGACCGCTCATTTTTTATGTTGTGCGGACGTTGCCAATTAAAAACATTTCTAACCGTGCGAGCGTTCCTTTTCTGTTATATACGAACGTTGCCAAGCAAAATTTTTCAGTTTAGTTCAAAAGGATGTCTGTCGGGATCGACGATGATCGTTTGATATTCGTTGTAGACCGCAAAGCCGAGCGGGGCTTTGTTGGGCTTTCGCACGTTGGCGCGAGGGGTGTAATCTACGGGTATTTTGCTCCCCGCGCTTGCCTGCGAATAGTAAGCGCATATCTCCGCGCTCTTTTTTATCACGCTGTCGGGTATTGTCCCGTTGGGGTTTAATATTATTACATGCGAGGAGTGTATCTTTTGCGTGTGCAACCACATGTCCTCCGCACGCGCCAATTTGAATGTGACGTAGTTGTTTTGAACATTGTTTTTGCCCACATACACAGTGTAACCCTCTATGTTGTAGCGCAGGGGCTTTACGGGAGTTTCCTTCTTTTTTGCGTTTTGCTTGTCTCTTATGAGTCCCAGCGAGACCAGTTCTTCCCGTATCTGTTGCAGATCGTCCGCCTCGGTGCAGTAGCGCAAACTTTGACGGATCGTCTGCAAATACTCCAACAACTTGGCGTTTTCCTCCACAAGTCGGGTGTTGTGCTCGGCGGAGGATTTGAGTTTTCTGTATTTGCGATAGTACGCCTGCGCGTTTTGTTGAGGCGTCAACGCCCTGTCCAGAGGTATCGTCACGTCCTGCTCGGTGTAGTAGTTGTACAGCGTCACGCTGTCGCATTGGCTCGGAATTTTCCACAAATTGGAAAGTATCAGATCTCCGAATTGGCGGTACGTTTCTCTGTTTTCCGATTCCAACAGCGTCTGACGTTGCGCGGAAAGCTTTTTTTCCGTTCGGCTTATTGCGTTTTTGACAACGGCGGAGACGGACTTTGCCTTGTCGTTGAAGCGTTGCACCTTGTCCAGTTGATAAAAATAGTTGTCGTGCGCTTCGTTCAACGTGGCAAAAAACTGTTTATCTCCCCTTTTGGAGCGGTAATCGAAGGGACACACGTCTATCGGCGCGCCGTTTTGAAACACGACGTTTGGTTTGGGACGGGACAGGTCGGCTTGGTACTGCGCAATTCTGTCCACGACAAGACTGTTGTTGGTTTCGGAGTGATCGTTTTCGTCTATCCCGAACAGAATTTCATTTACGGTATTTTGGCTTACGCCCAGCAACGCCTCGGGCAAAGTTTTGCGCAGAGGCAGGCGACATTCCGACAAAAATTCTCGTATGCGGACGACGTCAAAGGGTTCTATTTTGTTTTGAGGCGCAAAAAAGGCGTATTTTGCGCCTGCCATTATCACGCGGGTGCTTTCGATATCCTGCGGTAAATGCTTTATGCTGTCCAGTATGGTGTGCTGTCCGTCCGTCAAAATTATGTTGGATGTTTTGCCCGTCAACTCAAAAATGAGTTTCATGTCCTGCTTGTAACCCAATTCGTCGTTTACCTGCAAGCTGAATTCCAACACCCGTTCGTAGGGCATTTGGTAAATATCCGTTATCAGCGCGTTTGTCAGGTGCTTGCGCAAAAGCATGCAAAAGGAGGGCGCAGTCTTGGGGTTGTCCGTAGGCATTTCCGTAAGATGTATCCTGTTTACTGTGGCGTTTGCCGAGATCAACAATTTGCGGGTTTGCCCTCTGAACACAAAAAGCACGATCTCGTCCTTTTCGGGCTGATAAATTTTGGTTATCTTTCCGCCCACGAGCGTTTCGGCAAGCTCGTTTTTTATTATCGATAGTGTAAGCGCATCGAAAGCCATTGCAGTTTCTCCGATAAAAATCTATTTTAAGTTTTACTCAATTTTGACGAAATGTCAAGCGTTTTTGTTTTTTGTGACAGATGTAACAAATTTTGGACAAATCGATTGCTAAAATTTCTATAATATGATACAATAAAATACTGTTGGAGAATTACGCTAAACGAAAACAATGTCGGAGGACTTATATGAAATACACGCAAAACAGAGAAAACAACACATTGAAGATAACCTTCAAAGTACCCGTTGCCGATTGGGAACAATTTGACAAACGTGCCTACGAACAAAACAAGGGCAAGTACAGCGTGCCCGGTTTCCGCAAGGGACACGTTCCCAAAAACGTTTTGGAAAGCAGATACGGCAAAGGACTGTTCTTTGAGGACGCGCTTTATATTTGCGCCCAAGAATATTACTCGGAGTTTTTGGATAAAAATAAAGATGTGGAACCCGTGGCTCGTCCCTCTTTGGACGATAGTTCCTTCAAAATGGACGACAAGGGCATAACGTTTGCAATAGTGGTAGTCGTGCGTCCGCAATTCACATTGGGACAGTACAAGGGGCTTACCATCGAAAAGACTGCCGTGCAAAAGGTAAAAACGGCGGACGTAGACGCCGAACTGTCCAAGGTGCGCGAGCGCAATGCGCGGTTTGTCGAAGTTACCGACAGACCTGTCGCCGAAAACGACCAAGTCAATCTCGACTACTGCGGAAAGGTGGACGGCGTTGAGTTTGAAGGCGGTTCCGCAGAGAAATATACGCTTACTATCGGTTCGCACTCCTTTATTCCCGGGTTTGAAGAACAGCTTGTAGGCGCAAACATCGGCGAAACGCGTGACATAACCGTCACCTTCCCCGAGGACTATCACGCCGAACATCTTGCCGGCAAGCAAGCGGTGTTCACATGCAAGATCAACGGCATCACAGTAAAGGAATTGCCCGAGTTGGACGACGATTTTGCAAAAGACGTCAGCGAGTTTGACACCCTCAAAGACTACAAAGCGGACATCAAAAAGCACATTGCCGAACGCTACCAAAAGGACGCCGAACGTCAGGACGAAAACAAACTTATTGAAACGGTGGTCAAAAACACCGAGATAGATATCCCCAATGAAATGGTGGATGAACAAATCGACCGCTATGTAGAAGATTTCAGGTATCAACTCAGCAGTCAGGGTTTGGATCTGGACACCTATCTCAAATACACCGGTTCCACCTTGGAAAAATTTCGCGAAGATCAGCGTGAACGCGCACAACGCGCCGTGCACACTCGCCTCGTCTTTGAGGAGATAGTCAAGGCGGAAAACATAACGGCAAACGACGAAGCGGTAGACGCCAAAATTCGCGAATACGCTCAACGTATCGGCTCGACATACGAGGAATTTGTTGAAGAGTTGTCGCCTACGGATAGGTACTATTTCGAAAATCAAGTCATCACCGAGTCCCTCATTCAATTGCTCAAAAAAGAAAATACAATAGCATAACAAATCAAAATACCCACAGGAGGAAAACACCATGACACTCATTCCATATGTTATCGACCGCACGGATAGCGGAGAAAGAAGTTACGACATATATTCCCGCCTTTTGGAGGACAGAGTTATCTTTTTGTCCGGTCCCATCAACGGAGACCTTGCCAATACGGTGGTGGCGCAACTTATCTACCTTGAATCCAAGGATCCCACCAAGGACATCTCGCTGTATATCAACAGCCCCGGCGGAGAAGTTACCGCAGGTCTTGCCATATATGACACAATGAATTACATTCGTTGCGACGTTGCCACTATCTGCATTGGTATGGCCGCCAGCATGGGAGCGTTTTTGCTGTCCAGCGGTACAAAGGGAAAGCGTTACGCCCTTCCCAACAGCGAAATAATGATCCATCAGGTGTTGGGCGGAGCGTCGGGACAAGCTTCCGATGTGGAAATACACACCAAACACTTGCTCAACACAAAGCAAAGACTCAACAAGATACTTGCCGAGAACGTGGGCAAATCGGTGGAAGAAGTGGAACGCGACACCGACAGAGACAATTTCCTCACTGCCGAGCAAGCCAAAGAATACGGCATCGTTGACCAAATTTATTACAGAAGATAAGTAAAAAACGTATATGGGGTGCGAAAAACGCACCTCTTCTAAAACACAAAAAATAGGAGATCAAATGCAAAGTTGTTCTTTTTGCGGAAAAAGTGAAGATCAGGTAAAAAAGTTGCTTGCAGGTCCAAGTGGCGTTTGCATATGTGACGAATGCGTCGAAACATGCCGACAAATACTCGACAACGAGTCCGTCGCAAATTCCGATGCCGACGCTCCCGTCAAGTTGCCCAAGCCCGAGGAGATCAAGCTGGAACTGGACAAGTATGTGGTGGGGCAGGACGAAGCAAAAAAGACGCTTGCCGTTGCCGTCTACAATCACTACAAGCGCGTGCTTTACAGCGAAAAGACTGATAGGGACGGAGTGGAGCTGGAAAAGAGCAACATCTTGATGCTCGGACCGACAGGTTGCGGAAAGACATTGCTCGCCAAGACGCTTGCGAGAATTTTGGACGTTCCCTTTGCAGTGGCGGACGCTACCACGTTGACGGAAGCAGGCTATGTGGGAGAGGACGTGGAAAACATCTTGCTCAAACTTATACAAGCGGCCGATTACGACATTGCCAAGGCAGAGCGCGGTATCATCTACATTGACGAGATAGACAAGATAGCCAAAAAGACGGAAAACGTCTCCATCACGCGCGATGTAAGCGGAGAGGGCGTGCAACAGGCGTTGCTCAAAATAATCGAGAGCACCGTCGCCAACGTTCCACCGCAGGGCGGACGCAAGCATCCTCAGGCAGAAAGCATCGCCATTGACACAACAAATATACTTTTCATCTGCGGTGGCGCCTTTGTCGGCTTGGAAAAGATAGCCGAAAAGCGTCAACAGGGGGCAGGCATGGGCTTTGGAAATGCCATCAAGAGCACGGAGGAGATAGACCACGCCGAGCTTGTCAAATGCCTTCAACCGCAGGATTTCATCAAATACGGATTGATACCCGAGTTTGTGGGCAGATTGCCCATTACGGTGGGCTTGTCGCCGTTAGACGAGGAAGCGTTGGTGCGCATACTCACCGAACCGAAAAACTGTCTTGTCAAGCAGTACAAAAAGCTGTTTGCGCTGGACGGGATCGAGTTGGATTTTGACGACGACGCGCTCAAAGCCATTGCCGAAAAGTCCATTCGGCTCAAAACGGGCGCTCGCGGACTTCGTTCCGTTTTGGAAAATCTCATGCTGGACTGCATGTACGAAGCGCCTTCGCGCGGGGACGTGGTGCGTGTTCGCATAACGCGCCAAAGCGTGGAAAGCGGAAAAGATCCCATTGTCACGCGTCGCGCCAGTTGATCGCTCACATATCCACTGTAAAAAGGCTTCGCTTCGGGCTTCGCGCCTTGTAACTCAAATTATAGATACTTATAATGCTCGCATATCCCCTGCAAAAATGGCTTCACGGCGGACTACGTCCTTGTTGCAGATTATTTTGCAGTGGACATGCGAGATTTTTATATTATAAGGTCCTTTTCTATTTATTGGATCGGCGCGTCGCCCTTGTTGCAGATTATTTTACAGGGGATACACTCGCTCTGTTTATTACAAGGTCGGGACATTTTTGGACTACGGGTTTCGGAGAAGTGGCGCGCTTGTTGCGTCGCTCGCATATCCCCTGTAAAAAGGCTTCACGGTATCGCTCGGGTATTCCGCGCAAAAAGGCTTCGCTTCGGGACTGTCGTATTACAATTTTTATGCAAAATGACATCAAAAACGGCTTGAAACTTCCTTGTTTCACGCCGTTTTTTGTAAACAAATTTACATTTTTAATCGTTTGTATGAACGACAGTCCCTCGTTGCAGATTATTTTGCGCGAAACACCCTCGCTCTGTCTATTACAAGGTCGGGACATTTTTTGACTACTGGTTTCGGGAAAGTGGTGCCCTCGTTGCGTTTTGTTTGAGGAATTGCTCGCTCTCGGCAGAGTATGGTCGAGACATTTCGGCTATCAGTTTCGGGGCGAGGTCTTTGATCTTGTTACTATGCGTTATGCGCGCAGTGTTCGGCGTGATTTGTGTCACTGCTCAAATATCTACACCTCGATACTATGCGTTACGCGCGCAGTGTTTGTTCAAATTCCGCTTTAATATAGAATGGCACGCCTATATCTCGTTTAGTGTAACGCCTCAATGTTTCCTGTATAACCCAATTTTTTGTTGCAAAGTTTGAATGTTTATTTTATAATATTAAAAGATTATCTACATTGGCAAAGTTTATGCTTGAAAATGCATTGGTAAAGTTTATATTTGCAAGGGGCGCTTTTTGCTTTGCTGTTGCAAAATAACTTTTGCCAAACTACACACAATAAAGAAAAATCCTTTACGAGGTACACAAATTGACAGAATACAACAACATTCCCGTTTTGCCCATGCGTGGTAACTTCTTCTTTCCCAACATTCGCGCCAAAGTGGAGGTATCGCGGACTGTCTCTCGCAATGCGCTCAAATACGCTCTGGAAAACGGCGGAAAATTTTTGATGGTAAGTCAAATAGACGCATCCAAGGCAAACCCGTCGTCGGTTGCGGATTTTTACACGGTGGGCGTCATTGCGGAGATCGCCTCGGTGGAAAACGCCTCCGTGGAGGTTACCACGGTGATGGCGCGCACATTTGACGTGGGCAAAATTACTCACTGGAACTTTTCCGCCAACATTATTTTCGCAAACGCGGAAACGTTGGACTTTACCTGCAAAAACGACACGGAAACGCGCGCGTTGTACGAACAAACGCTCAGCTATCTTTCCAAACTGTCCGAGGTAAACAAAAACACGCCCAAAGTGGACGTTAAAAACTTTTTCGTCGGCGATCAGATAGATTATCTTGCTTTTTCCAACGTTGTCGCCAACGAAGTGGTGTTGCGCTTGCCCGAGCGTCAGGCTATATTGGAAGAAACGGACGTCGAAACGCGTTTGGAGCGTATATGCGCGTATATCGTGATGGAAATGGACTACGTCAACGTGGAAAAACGAATTGCCAACCGCGTGAAGCAACAGGTACAATCCGGTCAAAAGGAATACTATTTGCGCGAGCAAATGAAAGCCATATCCGCCGAGTTGGGGGATGACGCCAACGAAAAGCAGGACTATATGGACAAAATAAAGGCAAGCGGTATGCCCGACGAAGTAGCCGAAAAGGCGACCAAGGAGTTGAACCGTCTGTCCAAGATGTCCTCCACGTCTCCCGACGCGGCCGTAATTCGCAACTATCTCGATTGGCTTTGCGATGTGCCTTGGAGCAAAGAGACGGAGGACAACAAGGACCTTCGGCTTGCGCGCGAAATTCTCGACGAAGATCACTACGGGCTTACGAAAATAAAGGACAGGATAGTGGAATATCTTGCCGTTATGCAGTTGACGGGCAAGTTGAACGGTCCCATTTTGTGTTTTGTCGGTCCCCCGGGAGTGGGCAAAACGTCCATCGTCAAAAGTATCGCAAGGGCATTGGGACGCAAATATTTGCGCGTCAGTTTGGGCGGAGTGCGCGATGAGGCGGAAATACGCGGACATCGCCGCACCTACGTCGGAGCGATCCCCGGCAAGATCATCTACATGATGAAACAGGCAGGGTGCATCAATCCCGTGTTGCTTTTGGACGAAATAGACAAAATGGGCAAGGACAACAGGGGAGATCCCGCCAGCGCAATGCTCGAAGTGTTGGATCCCGAACAAAATTTCAGTTTTACCGATCACTACCTCGAAGTGCCCTACGATCTGTCCAAGGTGCTGTTTGTATGCACCGCAAACGCAACGGACGATATCCCCGAACCTTTGCTGGACAGAATGGAGATAATAGAGTTGAGCGGATACACCGAATTGGAAAAAATTGCCATTGCCAACAGGTATTTGCTCAAAAAGAACATGTTGTTGCACGGCATACCCGACGGCGCGATAGAAATTTCCGACGAAACGTACGGCAAGATCATCGAACGATACACAAGCGAGTCGGGCGTGCGCAGTTTGGAAAGGGAAATCGCGGCGATATGTCGCAAAACGGCGTTGCGACTTGTGGAAGATCCGAACACAAAGGTGGTCGTCACGCCGGACAATCTGCACGAATTTTTGGGTACGGAGCGACACAAAGACGAAATGGCGCTTGTGGGCGACACGGTAGGTACCGCACGCGGACTTGCCTGGACACGCGTGGGCGGTGTGACGCTCAACGTAGACGCCACGCTGTTTCAGGGCAAGGGAGATATCCAACTTACGGGCAATTTGGGCGAAGTGATGAAGGAATCCGCTCGTACGGCGATATCTCTTGTCAAAAGTTTGGCGGACGAATACGGTTTGGACAAATCGCAATTCGAAAAGACGGATATTCACATTCACGTCCCCGAGGGGGCTATCCCCAAGGACGGACCGAGCGCGGGCGTGACGATGGCAACGGTGGTGATGTCGGCATTCAGCGGAATTCCCGTCAGCGGAAAGGTGGCAATGACGGGCGAGATCACTTTGCGCGGAAAAGTTTTGCCCATAGGCGGACTGAGAGAAAAAGCGCTTGCAGCCTATCGTCTCGGCATAAGCAAGGTGATAATACCCAAAGGCAATGCCAAAGACTTGGAAGAAATTCCTTCCGAAGTAAAGGACAGCGTCGAGTTTGTGCTTGCCGATGACATAAGGACGGTTTACGAGCACGCATTGGTGAGATGATGGTTATCAAAAACGCAGTTTACGTCAAAGGCGCGGGAAGCTATTCGCAGTGCATTGTTTCCGATGTGCCTCAAATAGCCGTTGCAGGCAAATCAAACGTGGGTAAAAGCAGTTTCATCAACTATCTTACCAACGACGGCAAACTTGCCCGTACGTCCAAATTGCCGGGGCGTACGCGCCTGATAAATTATTTTTTGATAAACGACGGCGACGAGTGGGAGTTTTTGCTTGCCGACTTGCCCGGTTACGGCTTCGCGAGAGTATCCGACGCCGAAAAACTCAAATGGGCGGATCTGTTGGAAAAATACCTCTCCAACGAGTTGAAGCTTGCGCATGTGTTTTTTTTGGTGGACATTCGTCATGAGCCTACAAAAGACGACGCCGTAATGTACAATTACCTGTTTCGCAACAACGTCCCCTTCACGGTCATAGCCACCAAGGCGGACAAGTTGCCCAAAAGTCAGGTAAAAAACAGGTGTCGCTCAATAGCCAACTTTTTCAAATTGGGCGAAAGCAACGTTTTGCCCGTCAGCTCCACCAACAAAACGGGACTGGACGCCGTCCTTTCCAAATTGGAACAGGTGTTGACGGCTTATCGCGATCGTTGATGAAGCGCGCACTTGTTTGCGTGTCCGTCTTTTTGCAAATCACATACGATATTATTGTGTTTTTGCACCGCATGTGCTAAAATATGATTGGTCGTATCCGCAAGGAACGATACTATGTTTTTTATATCTTTTACCAAAAAAAAGATATTCGTACCTGTTTGCAGGACGAAATTGGAGTTTTTATGGTAAACAATAGCAAGGCTTTTAACTTGGCAAAGTACGCTATCATGTTTGCGACTATATTTGTCGCCATGATGATCGACAGAGGTATCAGCGTGGCTTTGCCAATTTCTATGGCGATCTGCGTACTGTTGGTGACATTCTGTTTCTGTTTTATCCAAAACAGCTGGATAGACGGCATAGTCGCTTTTACCTGTTTCGGCGTAGCGTCCTTCATAAAGGCGTTTATATTTCCCGACGCGATAGAATGGTATTTCAAACCGCTTGTGTACATCATTCCCCGCATATTGGCGAGCGTTACCACTTTCGGAACGTACAGACTTATGCTTTTGGCGGTAAAAAACGTTCGGCAACGTCACGGCGCGCAGGTGATAGCAATGACGGTCGCAATTGCGGTGGGGCTTGTGTCCAACACGGTATTTTTCCTGCTCCCGTTCAGTTATTTATCCAAAGGTGGCGAAGGTTTTGTGGCGGCGGTCAAAGGGTTGGTGTTTATCAACATTCTGCCCGAGTACACGGTGTCGCTGTTTGTCGCACCCTATGCGGTGCTGGGCGTACGTCGCGGATTAAAACTGGGCGTTGACGGAAACAATTGGAAGTTTGCGCTGAAAGAGGACGTTTCTTCGACGCAAAAACCCTACACAGCGTCCTGATACATCACCGCTTGCAAACCAAGCGACGGACCAAACACAAAACCATTTACTTTACGGCGAAAATATGATAATTACAATAGATATCGGCAATACTAACATAAAAATTGGCTTGTTCAACGACAAGGGAAAGTTGTGCAACTCCTTCAAGATGTCCACGGACGTAAAGCGTACTTCGGACGAATATGTTGCGTTGTTGTTGCAGTTGCTCACATACAATCGCATTGACGTTCATTCCGTCAACGGCGCGATACTTTCCTCCGTTATTCCCCAACTCGACTACACGTTTACCAACGTCATCAAATATGTTTTCGGCATCAAACCGTTGATAGTGGGCGTAGGAGTCAAAACGGGGCTTGCAATACGATACGAATTTCCCAAAGAGTTGGGTAGCGACCGCATCATAACATGCGTTGCGTGCGAAAAACAGTACGGCGCGCCCTTTATTGTGGTGGACTTCGGCACGGCAACAACGTTGAACGTCGTCAACGATCGCAAAGAATTTATTGGCGGAGCGATCACGTTGGGCATCAAGGCGACAATGGAATCGCTATCCCGTTGTACGGCAAAACTTCCCAGCGTAGAGTTGGAAACTCCCTCTCGCGTAACGGCGCAGTCCACGCGCAAGGCTATTCAAAGCGGAGTAGTGTACGGAGCGGTGGGACAGGTAAAATATCTTGTGGAACGCATCAAGCAGGAAACGGGACTGACAGACGCCAAAGTGGTGGCAACGGGCGGTATGGCGCATATTCTCGCCAACATCGAACCGCTGTTCGACTACATCGACCGCGAACTTTCCCTCAAAGGCTTGTACGAAATTTACCGTCTCAACGTCAACGACTGAGTTGCCGTCGCTGTCAGAACTTTCACAAACGACCTAACGCCCCTGCTTGTCGATATCGGTTGGGGCGTTTCGCTACGATGACTGTTCATCTCGGCGTCATTTGCATTGAGCAAATTTTCCGACGGCGTCAAGGACGTTTCGGGCGCGCGCAAACTCTTGACAAATGATCAACTTACGACTACAATATTGTCGAAACAAATGTTCTAAACAGAAGGGCACAATGGATTTCAAACTTCACTCAAAATTTCAACCGTGTGGCGATCAACCGCAGGCGATACAGGCGCTTACGCAAGGTATCCGCGACGGACTTTCTACGCAGGTGTTGCGAGGAGTTACGGGAAGCGGTAAGACTTTTACTATGGCAAATATAATAGCAAACCTCAACCGTCCTGCGCTTGTGATATGCCACAACAAAACGCTCGCCGCTCAGTTGTGCAATGAGTTCAGAGAGTTTTTTCCCGAAAACAGAGTGGAGTTTTTTGTTTCTTACTACGACTACTATATGCCCGAGAGCTACATTCCCTCGCGCGATCTGTACATCGAGAAGGAAATAGACATCAATGACGAGATAGATCGTCTGCGCCACAGCGCGACGTGCAGTTTGTTTGAGCGTCGCGACACCATTGTAGTAGCCAGCGTTTCCTGCATTTACGGCTTGGGCGCACCGGGCGAGTACTACAAGATGAGCCTTTCTCTCCGTCCGGGCGACGAGGTCGGGCGCGAAAACGTCATCAAAAAGCTTATATCCATTCAGTACACTCGCAACGACATGGATTTTCATCGCGGAACCTTTCGAGTGCGTGGCGACATTTTGGAAATTTACCCCGCAAGCTACTCCGATCACGCATTGCGCGTGCAGTTTTGGGGAGATGAGGTGGAAAAAATTCAGGAGATAGACGCGCTAACGGGCAACGTGGTGGCAAATTTGTTACACACGATAGTGTTTCCTGCCAGTCAGTATGTAGTGGAGGGCATCACAATGGAACGCGCCCTCGAACAGATAAAAGAGGACATGAACGCAGAGGTGCAGGAGTTTTTGGATACAAACAAGATAGTGGAAGGACAGCGCCTCAAACAACGCGTAAGTTACGACATCGAAATGATGCAGGAAATGGGTTATTGCAGCGGTATAGAAAACTATTCGCGCTACTTTGACGGCAGGCAGGCAGGACAACCCCCTTATACGTTATTGGACTACTTTCCCGACGATTTTGTTACCTTTATTGACGAAAGTCACATGACCATTCCGCAAATACGCGGAATGTACAACGGCGACAGGGCGCGCAAACTGAATCTCGTCAACTACGGGTTTCGCCTCAAAAGCGCCTACGACAACCGCCCGTTGACCTTTGACGAGTTCGATTCTCGGCTCGGACAGCTTGTGTGCGTATCCGCAACCCCCGCCGATTACGAACTGAACCGCGCGGACAACGTAGTCGAGCAGTTGATAAGACCTACCGGTTTGCTGGATCCCGAGGTGGAAGTGCGCCCCGTAGAGGGACAAATTGACGATCTGTTGGGAGAGATCCACAAAACAGTCACAAGCGGAGGGCGCGTGCTCGTCACCACCCTCACCAAGCGCATGGCGGAAAGTCTGACGGATTTTTTGGGCAAACAGGATGTCAGAGTGCGCTACATGCACTCGGAAATAGACACTTTGGAACGCGTGGAGATAGTCTCGGGGCTAAAAAAGGGCGAGTTCGACGTGCTTGTCGGCATCAACCTTTTGCGCGAAGGATTGGATATGCCTCAGGTGAAGCTTGTCGCCATTTTGGACGCGGACAAAGAGGGCTTTTTGCGTAGCGACACGGCGCTTATACAGACAATTGGTCGCGCGGCACGCAACAGCGAGGGACGCGTCGTCATGTATGCCGATGTTATAACGGACAGCATGCGACGGGCAATAGACGAGACCAACCGCAGACGACAGGTGCAACACAAGTACAATGTAGAACACAACATAATTCCCAAGACTATCGAACACGACGTAGAGAACACTTTGGAAATTACGCAAAAGGGCGACGACAAGATGTCCGTCAAGGATCTGGAACGGGAAATCGACAACGTCACCGCGCGCATGAAAACCGCCGCCAATCAGCTGGACTTTGAAAAGGCAATTATTTTGCGCGAACAGTTGACGCAATTGACCAAAAAGTTGGAACGCGAGCGCAAGAAAAAAAGAGGTTGACGTTTGCCACCCGTTGTAAACTCGGTTTTGGCACGTATCTGCCTACAACGCCGACAATTATATCTCTGGGAGACATCATGGTAAAACTTTATAGGACAGGCGCCGAGTTTCTGCGCGAAAATTTGAATATTATAAGGGCGCACCCGTTGGAAACCACGTTCTTTGAGGACAACGCAAAGAGCATTGAGCGGTGCGACATCGCCAACTATGCCGTCAGGGCGGAAATTGACAAAGAAATACTGCTGTGCGTGCATGTAGGCGACTATCCTGCCGTGCTTTTCGGTAGCGAGCGTTGCGCATGCGATCTTGCGCATACCATTGCGGAAAAATCATTGCGGTTGAACAGAACGCTCGGTCCTGAGGACGTGTCCCTTGCTTTTTGGAAGGAATTCGAGCGTATTGCAGGGGGTAGTCACAAAATCAATTTTTCTATGGACGTGATGACGTGTAGTTGCGTCGCGCCATGCGACGTGAGCGACGTCGTTTGCGTGACTGATGACGACGTCGAACAGGTGGCAGAACTTTTGATCTCCTTCGCAAAAGAAACTACGCACGACAATGTCGATGTCAACGATATCGCAGATCGCCTGCGCGCCGACGGATCCTGTTTGTGCGTAAAGCGAGAGGGCAAGATCGTGTCCGTGGCGACATCGCAACAAGAGAGCAACGGACTTTGCCGTATCCACGGCGTGTACACATTGCCCAACTATCGAAATCGCGGTTTGGCTCGCAAGGTGGTAACTGCGCTTACCGAACGAATACTCCAAAGCGGACGCAAACCATACCTGCATGTAGACAAAACCAACCCCGTCAGCAATCATCTTTACCTATCGATAGGCTACACTTACGGCAAAACCAAATTGGAAATAGAGTATTGCAACAAATA
>CANQJK010000036.1 GCA_947624235.1 uncultured Clostridia bacterium
TTCGGGTTGTCTTATTCGGTGTTTACTTACAGCAATTTTGCCGTAACGCCTCGGGAGGACGGTTTTGAAGTTTCCGTTGTAGTCAAAAACATCGGTTCAATGGACGCGAGCGAAGTGGTACAGGTATATTTGGACAATTGCGAATGCGGATATATGCGCGCCAAACGACAGCTTTGCGCATTCGACAAGGTTTTTGTCCCGAGCGGAAAGGAAAAAACGGTCACTCTTCATGTAGACAAATCGAGCTTTACCATATTTGCAGAGGGCAAATTTACGGTTGTCAACGGCAAGTATAAGATATCGGTATGCAAAGACGTGGAAACGCCCCTTTACACTCAAACGGTAGAGGTGGAAGGAACCATCTTGAAAGGGCAGGACAGAAAAAAATATCCCGCCTACTACAACCGTCGGTCCGTATTGCAAAAGGATCCGTTTTCTCCGCGCTCTTCGTGGCAGATAGACGAGGAACAATTTTACCGTCTTGTCGGCATGCCCAAACCGCAACATTCGATCCCTAAGCGCGGGCAGTTTGATATGCTTACGACGTTGGGAGAAATGGGCAACTCGGTCAGATCGGTTCGCAAAATGATCAAATACATAGGCAAACACGCGGTCAAACATTCCCCTACAAAAAGGGCGGACGATCCCGTTGCCAAAATGGTCTACCGCTCGGCGCTCGGCACTCCGCTCATATCCTTGATGAGTATCGGCGGAGTAAAAACAAAATATGTGATGTTTTTGCTTTACAACGGAAACAAAAAGTATCGCAAGGCGCTAAAAGCGCTACGCGGTAAATACGACATTGAATAAATAAATTTTTTAATGCTCACAGGAGAACAAAATGAGTATAACGGTAAATTACAACAATATGATGCAAAACGCCCTCGGAGACAGAGGGATCGGCGACAAGGAACTCAAAGCGCATCTTCCTTTGGCAAAAAGCGCTTACGAGAAAGTGGAAGAAGGGCGCGGAAAGGGAATGCAGGGCTGGATGGATAGTCCCTACGATCAGGCGGAAGTGGTAAAAGCCATAAAGGCTTCCGCACGGCGAATTCGCAAAAATTTTGAAAATTTCGTCGTTTTGGGCATAGGAGGCTCCGCCCTCGGTCCGATAGCGGTGTTTACCGCGTTAAAACATTACTACTACAACGAATTGCCCAAAAAACAGAGAAAAGGTCCGCGTTTCTATGTTGTGGACAACGTGGATCCCGAAAGGATGAACGCGCTTTTCGACATAATAAATGTGGAAAAAACTTGTTTCAACGTGATAACCAAATCGGGCGCGACCAGCGAAACGATGAGCCAATATCTTGTGATTTTCGATATGCTCAAACAAAAATTGGGAGACAAAGCAAAGGATCACATCATTGCGACCACAAGCTCCAACAAGGGCAATTTGATCAAACTTGCGCAGAAAGAAGGCTTTGAAACCTTCTTTATCCCCGGGCGCGTCGGCGGACGTTTTTCGGAACTCAGCCCCGTCGGACTGCTCCCCGCGGCCGTTGTGGGCATCGACATTTCCCAAATGCTCAAAGGCGCAAAGGACATGGATCGCAGGTGCAGATCGCACAGCATAGCCAAAAACCCCGCTCTGGCGCTTGCGGTGTTGCAATACATCTCGATGAAGCAGGGCAAAAACATCAGCGTAATGATGCCGTATGCCGACAGCCTCAAATACATTGCCGATTGGTATGCGCAGTTGTGGGCGGAATCTCTCGGCAAAGAAACGGACAAACAGGGCAACGTCGTCAATGTCGGGCAAACTCCCGTCAAGGCGTTGGGAGTAACGGATCAGCACAGCCAAGTGCAGTTGTACAACGAAGGTCCGTACGACAAAGTGATAACATTCCTCGAAGTGGGAACTTTCAGGAGCGAAACCGTCATACCGCAGGGTTGCGAAGAATTTCCCGACGTCAATTTCCTTTGCGGACACACGCTGAACGAGCTTATTACCAACGAATTGTATGCGACGCGCTACAATCTTACCCGTCGCGGACGCGCAAACTACACGATCCACATTGACCAGATAGACGAGTATCACATCGGCGCGTTGCTTTACTTGCTTCAATTGCAAACTGCTTATGCGGGCGCGATGCTCAACATAGACGCCTACGATCAACCGGGAGTAGAAGGGGGCAAGGACGCAACTTACGCGCTGTTCGGTCGCAAGGGCTATGAAGATAAGGCGGAGGAAATGCGTTCTGCCAAGCCTGACGAGGAAAAATACATCGTTTAGAAAATTTACGAACGATTTTTTCCAATTAAATCAATGTATATAAGGAGTTAATATTATGTTGCCCAAGACACCTGCCAAAGGCATGCGCGATTTTTTGCCGAGAGAATTTGCTTTGAGACAGCAAATAATGTCGGTCATACAAAAAACCTACGAAAGTTACGGATTTTCCCGTATCGAAACGCCCGTCGTAGAAAACATCGAACTTCTCACTTCCAAACAAGGCGGAGACAACGAAAAGTTGATCTTCAAAATTTTGAAGCGGGGCGACAAGTTGGAAAACGCCCAGGAGGGCGAGTTGTGCGACTTGGGATTGAGATACGACCTCACCGTACCTCTTGCACGGTTTTATGCCAACAATGCGGGACAACTTCCCGCGGTGTTCAAGGCAATGCAGTTGGACAACGTGTGGCGCGCCGACCGTCCTCAACGCGGACGCTACCGTCAGTTTGTTCAGTGTGACATAGACGTTATCGGCGAAGAAAGCGATCTTGCGGAAGTGGAGTTGATAACGGCGACCACCCATGCGCTATGCAACCTCGGGTTTAAGGATATAACCGTTCGCATTTCGGACAGACGTCTGCTCAACGCGCTTGCGGACCGTTGCGGTTTCCGCGAAGAACAAAAGCAGGCTGTGTTTATTGCGCTGGACAAATTGGACAAAATAGGTGTTACGGGAGTTTTGCAGGAAGTGGAAGAAATCGCTCCCGGCAAAGCGGTGGATTTTATCAACTTGATAAGCCGTATAACTTCCGCGCCCGATCCGTTTGAAAAATGCGTCGAAGAACTGGGCGAATATTTGCCCTCGAACGTAAAGCAAAATCTCGAAGACATAATTTACGTTACGGGCAACCTGGTGCAAAACGGAAAGGTCGTTTTCGACGTAACTTTGGTCAGAGGAATGGGCTACTACACGGGAACTATCTACGAGGTCAGCGTAGACGGTCTGGCAAGCAGCGTCGCGGGCGGAGGCAGATACGACAAAATGATAGGAAAGATCACGGGAACGGATGTGCCCGCTTGCGGTTTTTCCATAGGTTTTGAACGCATTGCGCTGTTGTTGTCCGAGCGTGGAGCGCAAAGCAACGCGTCCCGCGGAATTGCAGTGCTTGTAGACAAAAATTTGGATAAATCTCAACTTTTGGACGTCGCCAAGGCTTGCAGACGCGCAAGACAAAATTCCAATGTGAGCGTACTCAAAAAAATAAAGAATTTTTCTTTTCAGATAAAGCAATTGCGCGAACAGGGGTTCGAGACTATTTATGAATACAAAAACGGAGCCTTCAACAAGATAAACTGATATGGCAAACGAAGCAACAAAAAAACATCGCAAACGCGTCAAACTTCCCAACGATCTTGCCGATGTGGAACGTTTTTCTCCCGAAATACAGCAGGGGCTTAACGACGAGCAGGTAGATCTGCGCAAAGCGCAGGGATATGTCAATGTTGACGCGACAAAAAAGGGCAAAAGCATCGCAGGGATAATTTTCAGCGACATCTTCACCTTTTTCAACGTCATTTACATTATTATTGCCGTTATATTGTGCGTTTACGGTTTGTGGACGCAGTGTACCTTTTTGCCCGTAGTCGTTGCCAACACCGCGATAGCGATCGTACAGGAAATAAAATCCAAACTCACTTTGGACAAACTCAATTTGATAACGGAACCGCACATCAAGGCGATACGAAACGGCAAACAGACGGATATCGCCGTTACCGATCTGGTTTTGGACGACGTCGTGACCGTATCGGGCGGGGAGCAAATATCCGCCGACGGCATTGTGTTGGACGGATACGTTGAGGTAAACGAGGCGATCCTTACGGGAGAAAGCGACGCTGTGATCAAGCGCAAGGGCGACACTCTTTTTGCGGGAAGTTTTGTGCTGTCGGGATCGTGCACCGCGCAAATATCCGCCGTGGGCAAGTACAACTACATCGCCAAGCTTACGGGACGCGCGCGTCAGTACCAAAAACCGCGCTCGCAAATGCTAAAAGCGTTGAACGGCATACTTATTTTCGTCGCGATCGTTATTGTGCCCATGACGGTATGTTTGTTTATGGTCAATGCGGCCGCGGGCGGATTCAGCAACTGGACGCAGTTCAAGTTGGCGGATCTGTACGGCAAAGATCTTAACCGTGCGTTGAGTTTTACCGCGGGTTCCATTGTTTCGATGATCCCCGCGGGACCGTTCCTTTTGACGAGCATAGCGCTCGCGGCGTCATTTTTGAGACTTGCCAAAAACAAAACAATGGTGCAGGAATTGTACTGCATAGAAATGCTCGCCCGCGTAGACACGCTTTGTTTGGACAAGACGGGCACGATAACGGACGGAACAATGCGCGTGATCGAAGCGATCGATCTGCGCTCGTCCACATCGGGACGCACGCTTCGTGAGATCATGTCCAGTATCAACTCGGCGCTCAAAGCGGACAATATGACGAGCAAGGCGTTGAAAAAATACTTCGGCGCGCCCAAGAAACCTCCTCTCGAAGCGACGGCTGTCATTCCCTTTTCTTCCGAACGAAAACTTTCCGCCGTTTCGTTCAAGACGGGCGGTACGTTTATGCTCGGCGCACCGGAATTTGTGCTTAAAACTCCCAACGAGAGGGTGGACGATCTGGTCGCCAAATACACCAAAGAGGGCTTGCGCGTTTTGCTTCTTGCGCAGTCTACGTCTACCATTTACAACGGCGACACATTACCGCAGACGCGCAGACCGATCGCCCTCATCGTGATAGAGGATCACATACGCAACGACGCCAAGGACACGATAGAGTGGTTCCGCAAAAACGACGTAAAAATCAAGGTTATTTCCGGCGACAATCCCGTTGCGGTGTCCAGCATAGCATTGCGTGTGGGCGTGGAAAATGCCGAAAAATATGTAAGTCTGGACGGAATGTCGGACGAAGAAGTGAGGGAAGTCGCAACCAAGTACACCGTTTTCGGACGCGTTTCTCCCGACCAAAAGGCTATCCTCGTCAAGGCGCTCAAAGAATCGGGCGCGACCGTCGCAATGACGGGAGACGGCGTAAACGACATACTTGCCATGAAGGAAAGCGACTGTTCCGTTTCGCTTGCGGGAGGAAGCGACGCGGCGCGTCAGGTTTCGCACTTGGTGCTTATGGACGACAGTTTTTCCGCCTTGCCCAAAGTTGTTGCAGAAGGCAGACGGGTAGTAAACAACATTCAAAGCGCCACGTCTATGTACTTTATGAAAACGGTATATGTGATAGTTGTCAATATTTTGTTGATAATATTGCATTTCGGCTTTGGACGGACGATGTCGTCGCCGTTGACGAACCTGCGCGTCACGTTGATGGATTGGGTGGTAGTGGCGCTTCCGACCACGCTGTTGGCTCTGCAACCGAACGAGAGGCTCATCAAGGGCAATTTCTTTGCAAACATACTCAAACGTTGCTTGCCCGCTTCCATAACTTTTATCATAGCGACAATGGCGATATATGTGCTTCACGCGTATGACGACGCTTTTGTGCCCGGTGGCGACGTTTTGAGCACAATGGTCACGATAACCTATACCTTCGGCGGACTGTTTGCGTTGTTCTACGCCTGCTTGCCCTTCAACAAATGGAAAACGGCGATGTTCGTGGGCATTTGGACGATAGTGATCTTGTGCGTAAGCGTTCCCGCTTTGTACAATTTCCTTACCTATGTTGCGCTCGGACGCGAACAGATATTGCTTGTGTTGGTGGAGATATTGGCAACGCCCTTTGTGCTGTTTGCCTTTATGAGACTGTTTCAGCACAACAAAGTCCCGTTGCACGGCAAGTTGTCTGCGGGCGCGAACGTCAAGGGCAAAACGCCCTCCAAAAAGAAAAAATAAAGTATTTGTTGCAAATTTGACGGTATCTACCGCCAAATTTGTTTATGAGGACATATGTTACTGCAACTCAGATCTGCGGAATTCAGATACGGCGACGTTACAATATTCAAGGACGTCAATCTGGAAATAAACGAGGGCGACAGTATTGGACTTGTAGGCGCAAACGGCGCAGGCAAAAGCACGCTTTTGAAGTGCATCGTCGGCGAATTGGCGCTTTTTGACGGAACAGTTTCGCAAAAAAACGGCTTGACGGTAGGCTACTTGCGCCAAAATTGCGATATGCTCTCGGACAGAACGCTGTACGAAGAGATGATGTCCGTTTTTTCCGCCCAAACGAAACTTCTCGAAGAAATAAAGTTTGTTTCCGAACAGATGTCGCGCGTCGATCCCGACGGCAACGAATATCGCGCCCTTGCCGACAAATATCACCGTTTGACGGTAGAAGCGGACGCGACAGAAGCCTATCAAAGCGAAGTAAAGGTAAAAACGGTTATCAACGGCATGGGAATGGCGGATTTTTCCGACAGGATAGTGTCCACTTTGTCGGGCGGAGAAAAGACAAAGGCGTCGTTGTGCAAGATACTGCTTCAACAGCCCGAATTGATGATCTTGGACGAGCCTACAAATCATCTCGATTATCGCACGCTGGATTGGTTGGAAACATATCTTTCGGACAAGAGATCTACTTTGCTTATCGTTTCGCACGACAGATATTTTTTGGACAAATTGTGCACGTCGATATGGGACATCCAACACCGCAGAGTAAGCGTTTACAACGGCAATTACACAAAGTACAAGCAACTCAAAGCGGAAAGAATTCGCGTGCAACAAGCCGAATACGAACGTCAACAGCGGGAAATCGCCAAGCTCGAAGATTATGTGGCTCGCAACAAGGCGCGCGCAAGCACTGCCGATATGGCAAAATCGCGAGAAAAGGCTCTCGAACGCATGGAGCGCGCAGAGGCTCCGAAAGCCGACGAAAAACCCCCGTATTTTCAATTTTCCTACACGTCTGAGTCGTCGGAATTTCCTTTGACGATCCAACGTCTGACGCTGGGCTACGGCGACAACACGTTGCTCACAGACGGCTCGTTGCAGATCCGTCGCGGGCAAAAGGTCGCGCTTTTGGGACTTAACGGCGTGGGAAAGTCTACGCTTATACGCAGGATAGCGCAGTGCAACCCCAAGGACGCGGGCAAAATAGTGTTCGGCAAAAATGTACGAACGGGCTTTTACGATCAGGAGAACTTGAACCTCGATCCCAATTTGCGCGTAATAGACCAACTGTGGTTTTATAACACGCGAATGTCGCAAACGGAAGTGCGCAGTCTGCTTGCTCGGGTGACATTGGGCACGGACGACGTGTTCAAACGCGTTTCCGAGTTGAGCGGAGGAGAGCGCGCAAAGTTGGGGCTTGCCATGATAATGGCAAAGGATTGCAATTTGCTTTTGTTGGACGAACCTACCAACCATTTGGATCTGCCCAGTCGCGAAGCGTTGGAGAGCGCTCTCAAACAGTACGGCGGAACGTTGCTTTTTGTTTCTCACGACAGATATTTCGTAAACAGCGTCTCCGACTGCGTAGCCGAGTTGAATGGTGGAGCGATCACTGTTTACCAAGGCAATTACGACGATTTCATTGCGCGCAAAAAGGGCGTCCCCGCACCCGAAAAAGCACAAACCAAAAGCGCCTCGTCATCTTACCGAAGCGCAAAGGAACGCGCCGAACAGACAAACCGCGCGCGTCGCATAAAGGAGTTGGAAGCGACTATCACCGAACTGGAACGGCAGGCGGAGGAACTCAACGCAAAACTTTCCGATCCGCAAATAGCGTCGGACTACAAGAAGGTTTCGGAGATCCTCACTCAAATAGAGCAAGTCAACGCCAAACTGGACGAGGCTGTGAAAGAATGGGAAAAACTCGTGTAGTACCCGATTTTTGTGCCTTTTGTATAATACTATCACAGACATAGTATTGTAAAAACGCTGTTTTTGAGGGCAAAATCGGCAAATCGAAAACATTTGTCGCAAACTTTTCATTTTTGACTTGTCGTCGCAAACATACTTTTTTTCGTCGCTTTCGACAGACAGACGGACAAAGTGTTGCAAAATAGCAGGTACTGTGCTAAACTTTAATACATGAAAACAGTGCTTATTACGGGTGGTTCAAGAGGAATAGGGGCTGAGACCGTAAAAAAATTTGCGTCGAAAGGCTACACGGTCATTCTCAACTACAACAACAGCGAGGAACAAGCGCAACGTTTGCGCGACGATCTGTTGTCAAAGGGGCGCGACGTCCACATCTACAAAGCAGATGTTTCGCAAACGGATCAGCGTACCGCCATGTTCGATTGGATAGCGCGGTTTTTCAAAAAACTCGACGTCGTTGTCAACAATGCAGGCATTGCGTTTACCCGTCAATTGCAGGACGTAACGGAGGGTGATCTCGATCGCGTTTTTGCCGTCAACGTCAAAGGAGTTTATTTTTGTTGTCAATCGGCATTTCCTTTGCTCAAAGCAAACGGAGGCGGTGCGATAGTAAACGTCGCCTCGATCTGGGGCGTAGAAGGCTCCTCGTGCGAAAGCGTTTATTCCATGAGTAAACATGCCGTTGTCGGCTTGACAAAAAGTCTTGCATTGGAGTTGTCTCCTTGCGATATCACCGTCAACTGCGTTTGTCCGCCCATTGTGTCTACGGATATGTGCTCGCACTTGTCCGACGGGGAAATACAAACATTTTGCAAGGAGCACGGCGTAAAGTTGTACGCCCCGCAGGAAGTGGCAGAGGATATATACGCCCTTGCAACGGGGAAAGAAACGGGCATTGTACTAACGGAGAAATAGCGTATGGAATGGTATTGGATAGTGGCGATCGTTGCGGGAAGCGTATTCGCGTTATGCGCGCTGTATTTGATTTTGGCAACAGTCATAGCAAAGGGCACTCTCAAATCGGCGACAACGCCCGTTGCTCACACGTTGGAGGAGGCTCGCGCATTTCAGGCAGAGTACGAAAACATGGACTACTCCGACTATGACAATGTGTGGAACAAGCAACCTTTCGAGGTGCAGGGCACGCAGGGGCGAATCAGAGGAGAGGTCATTTTTTGCGACGGCAAAGACATGTCCAAAGTGGCGATAATCTGTCACGGTCACACTTGGAACCGCATCAATTCTCTCAAATACGCCCGCATATTTCTTGCAAACGGATACAACGCGGTCATTTACGATCACGCCTATTTCGGCGAGTCGGATGGCGCTTTTACCAGTCTCGGTTATTACGAGCGTCACGATCTGTCTGCCGTTTTCGACTACGTTCGCGAACTTTTCGGCAAGGACGCTTTTGTCGTGTTGCACGGCGAAAGCATGGGAGCGGTCACCGTGCTTTGCGAACTTTCTCTCCGCAACGATATTGGCGCGGTCATTGCCGATTGCGCATTCAGCCGAACTATGAAGTACTACCGAGAGCTTTGCTCCAAAGTAACGCATTTGCCCGGGTTTCCCATAGTGGACATATCCAACTTGATGTCCAAGCGCAAATACGGCTACGATTTCAAAGCCGTCGTCCCCATAGACGACGTAAGGGCAAGCAATGTGCCCGTTTGTTTTGTGCACGGCGCTTCGGACAGATTTATCGGTCCTTGGCACAGCAAAGAGATGTTTGAGGCAAGTACCAATCCCGATAGCGAGCTTCACCTTGTCACGGGAGCAGGTCACGCGCGCAGTTATCACGCCGATCCGAAAAATTATGAAAAAATCATCACCGATTTTTTGTCCAAACTTAACTGAAAAACATTATTGAGCGTTTCGCAAATATTTTCATTTTTGCGAAAGGCTTTTTTTATTTCCCTATTGACTTTGTTATTTTGAGCGTTTATAATATATAGTATATATAAAGACAATTATATATTTGATTTCGAATATGTTTAGATGCCCGCCGTATTTATATCGGAATTTACCGTATCAAGACATTTCAAAATAAAAATTGTAAAGGAGAAAAAAGAATGAAAAAAACATTGCTGATTTTGCTAATGGTTTTGCTCGTTGTTTCGGTGACATTTGCCTTTGTTGCCTGCGATGAACAAGATCCATGCAAAAACGGTCACAGTTGGGACGCAGGCGAGATCACCAAGCCTGCCACATGTGACGCGGAAGGCACCAAACTTGTAAGATGCAAGATATGCGGTGCCACCGAAGAACAGACAGTAGGCAAAACGCAAGATCACGTTTGGAAGGAACCGGAAGTTACCACAGAACCGACTTGCAGTACGCCCGGAGAAGGCAAAGTAACTTGTTCGGTATGCGGAACATCGCAAACCCGCACGGTTGAAGCGACAGGCGTGCACGAAAAAGGAGATTTCGTCGATCGCGTTGAACCAACATGCACGGGGGGGGGTACACTTGCATACTATAAATGCAAAAATTGCGATGTAAAGTTGGACGTCAACGGCAATGAGGTCTCCGACGCCGAATTGGCTATCGCAAAAGTCGCCCACAACTACGACAACGGCGTAATAACGACCGAAGCCACTTGCGAACACGACGGCGTCAAGACATTTACCTGCCAAAACGACGGTTGCACGGAAAGCTTTACGCAAAAGTTGCCCAAAGTCCCTCACAAATACGGACGGCTCAACGAAATGGTGCCTGCAACATGCGAAGAAAACGGATCGCAAGCTTTTTATCAATGCTCGGCGTGCAGTAAAAAGTTCGATTCCGACAAAAACGAAGTAGTGGACGAGTCCTCGCTCGTCATCAAGGCAACGGGACACACAAACCGCGTGCTCGATCGCGTAGAGCCTACTTGTACGCAATCAGGTCTTACGGAAGGTTTGGATTGTTCCGTCTGCGGAAAGGTGCTCAAAGCACAAGTCGTCATTGCCGCTCTCGGACATATACGCCAAACGGTACAGGGATATGCTCCCACTTGCGAAAAGAGCGGTCTGACAGACGGTACAAAGTGCAGTCGTTGTGGCAACTGGATAATCATGCAAAAGAACATCAAGGCAAACGGCCACAGCTATGTTCATCATCAAGAAATTCCCGTATCCTGCGCGGACGGAGTCGCCGAACACTACACATGCAGTGTGTGCTTCAAATGGTTCGATACAGACAAAGTTGAGCGTCCCGAAAGTTATTTCATCACAGTTCCCGGTGACGGACAGCACGGTTTCCTTGCCGATAGTTGGGTGGAAGAAGTGCCCGCAACATGTACGCAAGACGGAACGGTGGGATATCAACAGTGCTTCAATTGCCACAGATATTTCCAACGCGACGGCAGAACGGAAATATTCGAACGCAATCTCACTATCCCCGCATTGGGACACGATTGGAAGATAGACCAAAACTCTTGGAGTTGGACGGACTACACACAGGTGACCGTAACATTCGATTGCACGCATAGCAATTGTCCCGAACAACATCGTACCGTTGTCTCACAGGAGAACGCGATCTCTTCCAGGATCACGACAGACGCAGAGTGCGAGTCGGACGGCGTACGGACGTACACGGCTTTGGTAACAGGTCCCGACGACGTTGTTTACACAAACGACAAAACTCAGGTCATTCCGCAACTCGGACACAATTGGGGCGTAAACAAAACGACTTGGACAAATACTCACAACGGAGTGCAAGTTGAGTTTAAGTGCTCACGTTGCGAGCAAACAGGCAGTGCAATGACTACCAGCATAACAAAGAAGCAAACAAAAGAACCTACATGTACCGAAAAGGGAGAAACGACCTATTCGGCAACGGTGACATACAAGGAAAATAAATACGACGTGTCCGATACCGTTGCGGACGTGAACATGATCCCGCACAGTTGGAAGTACACGCACAACAACAATACGGAAACGCACAACAAGGAATGTTCCGTTTGCGGAGAAAAAGTGGCGGACGAAAGTTGCCAACTGGATTATACCAAAGGCGCATGCAAGCTTTGCGAATTCCAATATCCCGACGACAATATCGTACTGCATTTTTACAACAGTGCAAATTGGGAAACCGTCAGCCTTTGGGCATGGAATGACTACCACAATTTCACGGGCGGAAAGTGGCCCGGTGTCAAGGTTACAATGGACGACGACGGCTGGTACACATACACCCTCACCGAAAAACACGGAGTCATGCAGGACGTTCAATTTATCTTTAACAATAGCGACCACGGCTCTAAAACCAATGACTTGAAGGTCACTGCAAACGAGATGTGGGTATTTGCCGACGACAGTACCTTCACAGACAAAGCAAAGGCGGAAGAATACAAGGGCAAATTGGAAGCCATTCCCTCAGAGTATTGGTTTGTGTACGGCATGTTCCAAGGCGAACAAAACGGTTCGGAAACTGCAACGAAGATCGACCGCGTGTTTACCGAAGAAAACAGCTATACGTTGCAATCTTCCTACGGCGTGGGCAATTCATTTAAGTTCAAGCAAAACGTAGCAGGCTGGGACAAGCAAATAGGTTTCGGCTCAGGTTGGACGATCTCCGCCGTGGACAGCTTGAAAACAAAAGATATCAACTTGCTGTTGCAAGGAAACAGTTATCAAGATTTCATCGTGAAATATTCTTGCACATTGCGATTTACGTTCGATCCCGCCAACGAAACGGTTGCAATTCTCGTTTTGGACGCCGATGCGAGCTTGCCGAACAAGACTGCCACGCCTACTGAAAGATACATTATTGCAGGTATTGTCGGTGGCGTAACTAAGTGGGAGAATAATATAACCGACGCCGACAGGACTTTCAAAGCGCAAGACAACGGTACATACACTTTGGACGTCAACTTCAAACAAAACGACAAGTTTAAGGTGTGGAAGTGGGGCACTTACGACGCCCTTTGGTACGCCGGAACAAAGCCGATCATAAGCTATGCCCCCAACGTAACGCAAGTGAAAGATTTGTTTGGCGGTAGCGACGATGTGTTAGTTAATTACACTTGTAACGTAACCATAACGATAAACACCAACAAAACCATTTCCGTATATGTAAAATGGTTGGACACGAAACAACTTCCCACTCAATATTACATGCAAGGTACAATGAACAATTGGGGCAACAATGCAGATTGGAATACCGAACGTGCCAAATATGAACTAACGCCCAACGGTGACGGAACGTATTCGCTCGAAATAGTTGTAACAAGCGGATGGGAATTTAAGATCGTCGGTGGCAGTTGGTACGGTCTCGGTGATCAAGACAAACTGACGATAAGCGGTGACTTGGAGTCGAGCATTTCGAAGGCCAACGACGGTGGTGACATGAAAATCACTTATACGGGTAAGGTCAAGATGACATTCGATCCCGTAAATCACACTCTTGTTGTAAATAAGGTCGCTTAACAAATCGTTTTTAACAAAGGCGTCAACTTCGGTTGGCGCTTTTTTTTGCGCAAATTTTCACTGTGCAGGCGCGTCACAAACGGTAGCGACATTTTGGCGACGCTCCAATAATGACAAGGCGCTTTTGCACGGTGAGCGCTGCGCGTCCAACAAGAAGTAAAATGCTGTTCGGCAACAGTTTTTGTGGCTTTGCAGGGGTTTTTCACGCTTTTTGCGGGGCTATTTGATTGCGCAAACAATTAGAAAGTGCTACAATATTTTCAAACGCAAAAGGAGCAACAAAATGGTAAAAATATCTCAACTTGTGTACACTCGTCCCGACAAAGAGGAGCTTTTGTCTAAACTCGCTCAGTACAAAAGTCGTTTTCAAAGCGCCGCAACGGTGGAGCAATTCTATGCGGTCCACGACGAATACAAGGCATTTTCCGAGCAAGTGTCTACAAACATTCGTCTTGCGTTTATCCGCTTTACGCAGGATACCCGCAACGAATTTTACAGCGCCGAGCAGGACTATCTCGATGAAATAAGTCCCGAAATAAACGCCGCCAATGCGGAAATTGCAAAATGTTATCTCTGCTCGCCTTTTCGCGCCGAGTTGGAAAAGCGCTTTCCAAAAGTGATGTTCGTCAATTTGCAAATGGCGGTGGATGCAAGCGATCCGCGCATAATTCCCGAGCAAATAGAGGAAAACAAGCTTACGACCGCCTATTCCAAACTGATGAGCGGTATCACTATCGATTTCAACGGCGAACGTTTGCCGATGAGCGGAATTTCCAAATACTTCACCGTGAGCGATCGCGAGCTTCGCAAGGGAGCCTACACGGCGTGGGGACAGGCGATAGAGGATCACAAACGGGAACTGGACGAAATATACGACAATTTGGTAAAGGTGCGCACGTCCATGGGGCGTAAGTTGGGCTACGACGGATATTCTCCGCTTGGATATTTGCGTATGCAACGCAATTGCTACACCAAGGAGGACATTGCAAAGTTTCGCGCAAACGTGCTAAAATACATTGTTCCGCTGGCAAGTAAAATACGTTCCAAGGTGGGGCGCGATCTTGATCTGGGACAGCAATATTTTTACGACGACAGCGTTTACACGCGAGAAGAGCCAAAGCCGATAGGCACTCCGCAACAAATGTTTGCTTCGGCGTCCAAGATGTACAATCAAATGTCCGAAGAAACGGGCAAATTGTTTGACACAATGGTGGAGAGCGAGTGCTTTGACGTCATGTCGCGCGCAGGCAAGGAAGGCGGAGGATACTGCGAGGGCTTGCCTGCCTACAAATTGCCCTTTATATTCAGCAACTGGAACGGTTCTGCGGGCGATGTGGACGTGTTGACGCACGAATTCGGGCACGCGTTGGAGTTTTACAAATCTTTCTTTATCGAAAGCGAATTTCTCAGTTCCGTTTCTATGGAAACAGCCGAGGTACACAGTATGTCTATGGAATTTTTGGCATATCCCTGGATAGATCTGTTTTTCGGAGACAAAACGGAAGAATACAAATTTACGCATATCGGCGGTGCCGTAACTTTTATTCCGTACGGAACGATAGTGGATTGTTTTCAACAAACTTGCTACGACCACCCCGATATGACTCCCGCTCAACGCAACGAACTGTACAACAGTTTGGAAAAGCAGTTTTTGCCTCACATGACAACCGAGGGTTTGCCCGCCTTTCAGGACGGACGACGTTGGCAACGTCAGGCGCACATATTCCAAAGTCCGTTTTACTACATAGATTATTGTCTTGCGCAGTTTACCGCCTTGCAATTTTTGGCGCTTTCGCGCAAAGATTACAAAGCCACATTCAACAAGTATTTGAAGTTTCTCGGTTTCGGAGGGACGAAAACGTTTACCGAGTTGATAGATGCCTGCGGTTTGCTTTCGCCTTTTGAAGAGGAGAGTTTCCGCTTGATAGTCGCTTCCTGCGAGGAAATTCTCGGTTTGTAAAAAATCGCGACATGGGGTGGAAAAACACACGCTTCGTGTATGTTTTTTGTAAAAATTTTGATGTAGCAAGGCGACGATTTTGTCGCCTTTTGCGTTTGTTGTTCACATTTATATATTTGCCGTTGCCGTATCAGACGCACGACCGCAAAAGCCCCGCTTGATGCCACATACAAAGCGTAATGCCTGACGAGAAAACACGGCGCAAAGCAATGTATATCACAAAAACGTCGCTTGCGCAATGCCCGCGCGTATTTTGCCAAATCAACAACGCAGTTGTTTTGCGAGGAAAAATTCGGCACAACAGAACTATTGAAAACTCAAAAACATATTTCTCTACATAAATATGGGATATTCCGCAAAATAAAGACAGAAATGTTAAACGTTTTTGCGCACAACTATATCAAAAACGGCTTGAAACGTCAAAACTTCAAGCCGTTTGCATATTTGAAGATGTTTTGCGAGGAATAATTCGGCACAACAGAACTATTGAAAACTCAAAAACATAATTTCTCTACATAAATATGGGATATTCCGCAAAATAAAGACAGAAACGTTAAACGTTTTTGCGCACAACTATATCAAAAACGGCTTGAAACGTCAAAACTTCAAGCCGTTTGCATATTTGAAGATGTTTTGCGAGGACAAATTCGGCATAACAGAGCGATTGGAAACTAAAAAAAAACATATTTCTCTACATAAATATGGGATATCCCACAAAATAAAGAGCGTAACGTTAAACGTTTTTGCGCACAACTATATCAAAAACGGCTTGAAACGTCAAAACTTCAAGCCGTTTGCATATTTTTGAGCCGTTTATTTGGTCGGAGCCAACAAAACAACATCGTCGTGAGCGCTTGCGTCGAGCTGTCAGGAGCGTTTGTTTTGATCAAGGTCTGTTGACGGCTGTTTCAGTTCCAATCGAATGTGATTTTGGGAATGTCTATTTTGTGCATGGGGCGACGGTGCGACAGTTCTTCTATCAACTTTTGTATCGCCGCGTCTCGCTGTTCTTCGTTCAAAGCGGACAATTCCTCGATTTGTTTCATTATCTTCGGGTTGCGCGTAACAAATACGTGTTCGGCTTCACATTCCGTTTTCACTTGATTTATCAATGTTTTCACAAACAGATCGTATTCGTTTTTTGTTCCGAATTTTTCCGTTTTCAGTGCAATGATTGCGCTACGCTCGTAAACAATACATTTAACGTCTTTTACTTTTTCGTTTTGCTTGGCGAGTTCGCATATTTTTTGTTCGAGATCCGTTTGCGCAAATGCCACTGTTGTAACGGACAGCGCTATACACAGAACCGTCAGCACGATCGCAAAAATTTTTTTCATACATTCCTCCTGAAATGGTATTTGAACGTAGTATCTGCAATTTACTATAAATTATTACATCTGCTGTTTTTTTTCGTCAGGCGCGTATCGTTATAATGATCGCGAGGTGTTTATGGATAAAGCGTTACCCGTTGTTATAGTGTGCTCGGTAGGTATGGCGTGTTGCGTTGCGTATATGGTGTTTTTGTGTATCAAATCGGTCAGACGTCGCCCAAAGCGCAAGCATGAGTTTGAAATAGAGGAGAATGTCCTCACGATAAAATTGGGCAATAAAAAACATAAAAGTTAATTTTTCCCTTTTTTGTCAATGTATTGCAAGCGTAATCGCTTTATGATATAATAAAAAAAGTGGTAAAAAACGGTGCGCTTGCGCATCGCCACAAAAATTTTGGAGGAAATACAATAAAATGACAAAAAAAGAAATTGCAAAATTGATCGATCACACCTTGCTCAAACCCGCAACTACATCTCAAATAGTAAATTTGTGCAACGAAGCAAAAGAGTATGGGTTTGCGTCGGTTTGCGTTAACCCCTGCCATGTAAAAACAGCGGCCAAAGAGCTTGCAGGCAGTGATGTAAAGGTTTGCACGGTAATAGGTTTCCCTTTGGGGGAAAATACAACGCAGGTAAAAGTTTTTGAAACAAAAAATGCCATCAAAAACGGCGCGCAGGAAATTGACATGGTTATCAATCAATCTCTTGCCAAATCCAACGCTTGGAAAAAGGTGGAAAAGGAGATCGCTCTTGTAAAAAAGGCGTGCGGAGAAGTGTTGCTCAAAGTTATTTTGGAAACCTGCAATCTTTCTTACAAGCAGATCAGGTCGGCTTGCGAAGCGTGCGTCAACGCGGGTGCACAATACGTCAAAACCAGCACAGGTTTTGGAACGGGTGGTGCAACGGTTGAGGCGGTAAGTCTCATGGCGGATATCGTTCATCCGCGCGGACTAAAAGTAAAGGCAAGCGGTGGCATCCACAACTACCAAGAAGCCTGCGAAATGGTGCACAACGGCGCCGATCGCATAGGAGCAAGTTGCGGTGTAGACATCTGCAAAGAATAAATTTGCAAAATTATCGCCAACAAAAAAGGGACACTAAAAGGGTGTCTCTTTTTTGCGATAGCAACATATGTTGCTCTGTCGTGGTCTACCTGTCGGGACTCGAACCCGAAACGACGCCGTCGGAGGGCGTAATTTTATCCAATTAGACTACAGGTAGCTGTATTTGTAAACATTGTATCACACAAAAGTGATTTGCGCAATTGAATAAATGCCCGCCCCAAACAAAAAAAATGGAAAAATGGTGCAAAACTGTTGATAAATTAACAAACTTATGGTATATTATAAAAGCAAATTCCTGCTGGTGTGGTGGAATGGCAGACGCGTCGGACTCAAAATCCGATGTTGGTGACAACGTGTGGGTTCAAGTCCCACCACCAGCACCAAGTCAGTATAATCCGAACCAAATACTCGTAACGAGTGAATGGTTCGGATTTACTTTTTATCTATGAGCATAGTTTCGGGCTTGATTTATGCGGAGTTTTATGCTATAATATTAGAACGATAAACAGGAATTTAGTGGAGAAGTGTATTATGAAAAAATTTGTAAGTGTAATCATTGCAACGGTAATAATATTTTGTTTAAGTGTAAGTTTTGTAGGTTGTCAAAGAAGAGAAGCCGATCCTCCACGCAAAAGATTACCGGAATATGAAAGCGGGTATTTCAGATATGCCGTGGATACATTGCCGAGCGGCA
>CANQJK010000037.1 GCA_947624235.1 uncultured Clostridia bacterium
AAGGGAGCAAGCTACGGAGCGGAGTTCAGCACAAAGATAACACTTGGCGGAACGGAGTACACGTTAAGCGGAACGTTTGTACTTGACGAAAGCAGAAACATCAAGGTACAAGCCACGGTATATGAAAAGGGCGTAGGAATAATTGACGCAGAAGTCATCTTTGCAAAAGAGACAAAGACTTTGTACCTGACAGTAAACGGCATAAAGGTAGCATTGGCGCTGGAAGGCAATTCGGATACGGATATTGCCGAGACAATGAAACAGCTCAAAGACAACGAGCAGATACAGTCGTTGCTTGCAGAGCACAAAGAGGTGGCAGATCTGCTTGACCAACTCACAAAGGTAGTGGGAGCGTTTACTCAATCAGACGTTACCAAATTGGATGTTGCAAGTATCCTGACCTCTCTCACATACAACGACGGCAAACTCAATGTTACTCTCAATGCTTCGAGTTTCGAGTTGGGTACATTGGACATCACCTTGACGGTACAAGAGGGAGATCTCACAGTAGAGCTTAAAGACCTTGCGCTTGCAAATATCTCTATTGACGATCTCACAGCAACGGTACTTACCGAAGTAGGGACAATAGATATACCCGAAACCACCGAGGAATACATACTCAACCTGCACGTTGACGGCATGGGCATAGAGGCAAACATTTCTGCCGATCTGTACAATATGGACATATGGGCAGACGTGCATTACACCAACACAAGCATAGAGGGAGTAAAGATAGACGAAAGGGCACAACTCAGATATGTAGATCGTATGCTGTACGTCAAACTCAATAATATCCAACTAGTGTTTGACACAACAAAGGCAAAGGAACTCATAACCAAATTGACCGGACTGCTTGTAAGCGATACAAGCGACATAGACGTCAACGCAATGTTGTCCGCATTGGTATTCGACCTTGCGGGAAGCCATAGCATAGCCTATACCTCAGAGGGCATGGGCTTGTCCGTCCGCTTTGAGAACGTTAGTAGCAAACTGACCTTCAAGAACATCACCGTAGACCTTGGCGACAAACAGATAGAGGTAACGCTCCAAGGCAAGAAGGCAGACCAACTGAATACAGACGGCACCTTTACCGACGGCAACGCAACGCTCGGCACTGTAACGGATATCCTCGACATAATAAACATAAAGGGTATCACAGGGCACACAAGCGGTGTAGACGCGTTCTTCGTTCTTACGCTCATGCTGGACGGCAACAAATACAAGGCGCAAGTAAGCGTCAAATACAATGGCGGGTTAAATGTCGGCTTTACGCTCAGCGACGGCGCAGACAAGTTGCTTGTTACGGGCAATATAACCCTTGTTGAACAGAACGGACAAAAAGTGCTCTACTTGGATATCAACGGCATCAAGCAGGCGACGCAACTCAAAAACAGTCAAAACAATAACGACGAATTCCGCCTGAACGACTTAAAGACGTTGTTGAAGGACTATGAGGGCATAAACGACGTGTTGGACGCGGTGATAAAATTCGTATCCAGTCTGCCCGATAATCTTGACGCGCTTACCACCGTTTCGGACATTATAGGTGGCATTGAGTATCGTGATGACAAAATCGAGATCGTCATTGCAGGCACAAAACTCGGCTTGGCGCAGGACGTGACTGTCACTGTGGGAACCGTTGCGGAAACGGACGGAAACAAAGTGACGTTTAATATCGGCACGATCGCCCTTCGCGGTGACAAGGACACGCAAAATATCCTCGAAGCGTCGCTGGGCAACGCAACGCTCATTGCGTTGAGCGACACCGTCAATGCGCCCGGCGAAATCGACGATTACGTTACGGAATTGACGCTGACGGTTCTTCTTTCCAAGGTCGAACAGGTGGCGCCCATGGCGGTTGACGCGCAAGAGACGGTAGATCAAATAAAAGTTGCGCTCAAAATCGACTTGTACAACAAACGCATTTACGGCACCGTTTCGTATGGCGACAACAGGGTTACAGTGGAGTTGGATCTGCAACAAGGCAATCTGTTTGCGGTGTTGGGCGACGTGAACGACGGTTCCAAGCTCAAATTCAACATATTTGACGATATCGACGAAGTGAAGAGCGCCATTGCGCAAATGGGCGTGAACATTCCCGAAATTTCCGTCGGTTCAAGCCTTGCCCAAACGCTCAACAAGCTGTTGAACAACTTGACGATGACCTACGGCGACAACGGTTACAAGTTGAGTTTGGCTGTGGAAAACTTCGATATCGCAGTGGGCTTCAATGTAAATCAAGAAAGCGTAACGTTGGGATCCGTCGATTTGAGCGGAGAACAGATAGTGGTAACAGGCGTGCAAAACGCCGTGGGCACATCCGATTGCGGAAGCGGACTGGACAGCGCAAAGGACAATGCGAACGAATATCTCAACGCGACCGAAGTGCTCGAACAATTTGCTCCCGCTGTGGGCGCCATTGTCAACGCAGAGGGCTTCTCGATAGGGTTTGAAGGCTCGTTGTCTCTCGGCGAAAACATCACCTACGGAATAGACGCTGACCTGCTTGTGTTCCCCAATAACGACGAATACAGCGTGTTGCCCTTCGACCTCAAAGTGCACTTTGCGCTTACATACAACACCCACACGCTTGCTGATAATGGCGAACTTTGGTTATACAAAAACGCTTTGTATGTCAGCGTGGGCGGAATAAAACTCAAAATACCTCTTTCGGCAAGCGACGCTACGGCTTCAAGCAAAAAATCGCAAAGCGGTGTAGATCTGAACAAGTTTACAGGCTACAACGACTACCTCGACGAGATACTCAAACTTGTAGGCAAATTGTTGGATACCGACTGGCTGTCTCTCAACTTCACGCAGATGATCAAGTTCAGTAAAGACGCCGAAAATGGCGATCTGGTGCTCAAAGTGGACGGAAGCAAACTGTCGTTGAATGATATAACGGCAAAAGTCAACGTCTTTGAGCAGGATGGCAAGACGACAGGCTTCAAACTGTCGTTGGACGACGTGAGCTACAAACACGTTTCTCTCAATGTCACCGAGGCGTCTGTGTCGTCCGTCACGGGCGGTATAGGCGAGCCTGCGGGAGATTGGGCTACGGATATCGACATCGAGGTAAAAGACGACAGCGGTATCCAAAACACCGCGCATGTGCGCATAGACATTGAAAATGCCGTTGTTTACGCTGTGATAGAGTCTGTGGACGGTAGCATCAAAGATGATCCCGTGTCCTATATGTACATCAAATACGATATCAACTCCAACAAGTTGTGGATATCCGGAATCAAAAACAAAAAAGACGCCGACCAAGGAAAAGAATCTATTGTCAATGCCACCGTCAATATCGGCGATATAGGCAAATTGGTCAACGAAGTGCAGAACATCGTCAACAAGGTGTCCAAGGATACAAACCTGGAATTGCCAAATCTGTTTGAGGGTAGCACGGACATGCGCGACATACTTAAAACGCTCACGTTCGTCCACGAGGCTAACTCCAACCGAGTAGGCATAACGCTCCGCGCATTGGGCTTCGAGATAATTGCGTCCATAGGTGGCAACACGCTCAAAGCCACGGTGGATATCGGCAGTATCTTCGCAAACACGTCGCTCGAAGTGGTGGAAGGAAAGGTTGCAGATCACAGCAATTATGTTGATGATATCAACGCAAACATCAACAGCCAAGATGTCCAATTCGTCAGCCTCGATCAAGTGCTCAAAGACCTGTTCTACGGCGAAAACGGCGACCTCGATAGCGACAGCGAAAAGAACGGCGTAATATACGATCTCGTCAACACTAACGCTTGGCGCTTCGATTTCAGTGGCACGGGCACGGAAATAAACATCTCCAATAACGGTCAGGGCGGTAAGTCTACGGATAGCTACCGTATCAACAATGGCTCCTACATTGCATTCTACTTCAACAAGGCGGATACGTCTTTTGGAATTATGGATCTGATAGACGCCTTCAAGTCAGACAAGCAGAAAGGATACGCCGAGTTGTTCACGTTGCTCAACACAATGCAACTCCGCGCCAAACTCAACATAAGCAAAAAAGCCCAAGGACAAACCGATTACAGCGAAATGCTCATATTGGACATCGCCATTTTGCGCGACTCGGGCGGAAACGGTGCGGATACAGCCAAGTCGAGGTTGTACATCAGCTACGACACAAGCAGTACCCGCAATGGCGTGCTTCGCGCGTCGTTGAGCATTGACGCACTGGACGACGTGATCCAATTTAAAGACGCGTTGGATTCTGTGCTTAACGGTGCGATAAGCGCACTTGTAAACAACGTCAAGGATTTGATTGCCGAGGCGCAAAACAACATGCCAAAACTTCAACTTGGCAGATTGGCGCGTTTGTTCAACGGTATCAGCTACGGCGGATTTGGCAAAAATTTCAAAATGGATATCAACGGCAAGGCGCTAATGGACAAATTGTCCGAAAATATTGTTTTGGACGTTCAACCCTCTTTCGGCAATAGAGAGGGCGACGACCACAGCAAGCACACGGGCAACGGTCTACTCATCAACGAGTTGACGTTTGGCTACGGCGATTTCAGCATGAGCCTCAAAAACGTAAACGTCTCTGCTTCGCCCTTCTACGGCGACGTCTCAGAGGACTCCACGGCGGACACGCGCACCTACGACTACCTCGATCACTCAATAAACTCCTACCGTGCGGAAAACGCAAAGGGCGTTGCGAGCGGTGCGTCGAGTGGCTCTGCCTACGACAAGAACAACGACCACGGTTACAACATGAGCAACTTCATGAACTTTGACAGTATCAGAGAATTGTTGATAGGCTTGATTATTACCGCAAGCGATCGTACCTTTGCGTTGGACGGCACTGTGGTTATGGATATCAAGTTTGGCAGTATCAAACTGACTGAATACGTCATAACTCTGAAATTACGCGTGGATATAGACGGCGTTGATTCTTATTGGGCGTTACTGATTGACCGTCCGCATATAGAAGTAGTTGGTAGTAGCTCCATTGCGGCTATTGCATTTAACGATAGAGGCGGTCAAACTTACTTGTTGTTCGATAGCAGAAATGGTGGCACTTTCTCGATTGCTCGTGACTCCTACACAGGTTTGACATCTTTAAACAAAAACAAGAAAAGGACATATACAAAGGAAAACATTTCTTCGGCAGATTTCTTGGGCGATATTGTAAATTACATGATGGAATTGTTTAATTTTTCCAATTTGGTAAGAAGTGAGGTGACTAAACCGATGGAAAACAAGGAGTTCGGAGTGGAGGATGTCCTCAACGACGGCGATTGCTATCAATATGTAAAGGAACAAAAACGCTTTGATGTTAAAGCCGAGTTGAGCGTAATCAACAATTTACTCGGTCAGCTTGTTTTGAACATCTATCACGAGGGCGACATGGACCAAGTCAAGTACGTCGAAGATGAGTCTGGCGGACATCTTGATACGGCGGGAGTTCGCTTGTCGAACTTGAAGATCAACATTTCACTCATAAAAGGTTCGATTGTCGCTGACCTTGATATGAACCTTTTGTCGAGCAATACGCCGGGACAGGCGACGGAATACGTAGTAAACCATAATTACAGTTGGACTTAACAAACAATACACAAAACAACTCTTGGGACAAAGTGCCGAGAGTTGTTTGTATATATGGAGATATGTACATATGAACAAGCGTTTTGAACGGGCTGTCTTGCCCGTATCGAACAAAATGCCGTGTGGCTACACACTCAACATCAACTGTTACGCAAACGCGTCTTAAAAGCGAAACTACTGCTTCAAGGGCAGACTCACAACGGGCATAAGCTCTTTTAGCGTGTGCACCTCGTATTTTCCGCCGTGACTTCCCAACACTATCTCGAAGTCGGGCGAGCAAAACTCCGTCATCACCTGACGGCACACACCGCAGGGCGGGCAAATGTCTCCGTCCTGTATGGGAGAGTCCGCTCCGTTGCCGACGATAGCAATGGCGACAAAATCGCGTTCTCCCTCGAATACGGCTTTGAAAAACGCAACGCGTTCGGCGCAAACGGTGGGCGTAAAGGTGTTGTTTTCGATGTTGCAACCAAGGTATATGCGTCCCTCCTTTGTGAGCAACGCCGCGCCCACAGCCCAATGAGAATAGGGGCAGTAGGATCTTTTTTGCGCTTCGTAAGCTTTTTGCACCAACATTGAATAGTCTGCCATGATATTTTGCTCCTTCGTTTTGAAGTGGACTAATATTATAATATATACATTTACAAATGTCAATACCCATTTTTTGTTTGGCGCGTGCAAAATTCGCTTTTGTCTACGTTTTGTCAACGGAATGTGTCGAAAGTAAAAGGGCAAGGGCGGTGAACGTACAAGGCGGTGTGCAGGTACGTTGCATACTTGACGACTATCGCGTAAGATACACGGTTATCGACAGATAGGCAAGCAAAAGAAACGCCGTGCGTATAGGAACGACCAAAAAGAGCGTTGCTTTGCAATGGTGGTGTATCGGGCGTTGAAACAGGGGCAAAACGCTAATTTAAGCAAATTTTGTCGAGGGCAAGTCGGCAAACAAAATCGTTGGACGTTTTGCCGAAGCCTGCTCGGTTACGGTCGGGCGCTTTTACTTTTTTGACTTTAATATCGTGTTTTTAGTTGACAATATCGGGCTTATATGGTAAGATTAACTTGCACTTCCGTATGGGGTGTAATTTTTTGCGTGCGAAAAACACTGTTTTCGCATACGACAGGAGAAAATTGTATGGCAGCGAAAAAGGGAAACAGAGTCAAGGTAGTGCTGGCTTGCACAGAGTGCAAACAACGCAATTACGACACTTTCAAGAACAGCAAAAATACCACCGACAGACTGGAACGCCACAAATATTGTCGCTTTTGCAAAAAGCATACGGTTCACAGAGAATCTAAATAAGGAGAAGCGCAATGGCTACTACATCTAAGGCAAAAAGACCAAATGTATTCAAAAGACTTGGCTCGTTTTTTGTTAAGAGCTGGTCGGAACTCAAAAAGGTTACTTGGCCCACATTCAAAACCGTGCTCAAAAACTTGGGCATTGTGTTGCTTGTGGTTTTGTTCTTTGCAGTGATAATTTTTGTTGCGGACTTTGTGCTCACAAATCTGCTCATCAGTTTGCCTGCGGGTAACGGTTGGGTTTGGAAACTCTGGTAACGCTTGGAGAAACAATGGCAAACGAAGCAAAGTGGTACATTTTACACACTTATTCCGGTTACGAAAGCTTGGTCAAAAAGTCCATTGAGCAAATGGTGGAAAACGGCAATCTTCAAGACGTGATTTTGGACACCAAGATCCCCACCGAAACGCTCATAGAGGAACGCAACGGCAAGCGCAAGGCTTACGAAGCCAAGATAATGCCCGGATATGTGTTTATAAAGTTGGTCTACTCGTCTCAATTGTGGTTTATGCTGACAAACACCCGCGGAGTAACGGGTTTTGTTGGACCTAACGGTAAGGCATGGCCCTTGGAAGAGGACGAAGTAAAGCGTCTGCGTTTGGAAGAACCCGTAGTGGACTTTACCATGGCGGTGGGCGACAATGTCACCGTTGTGTCGGGGCCTTTCGAGGGACTTGTGGGCGTTATCAAAAGCATAGACGCTACCCGTCAAAAGGCGCAGGTAGTGCTCAACATGTTCGGTCGCGAAACGGCTGTGGATATGGACTTTATTCAATTGGAAAAAATCACCAACCCCACCACGGTAGTGGAGGATTAGTGTTTTATTCGTCGGCTCGGACGTAAAACGGCATGGGAGAGGCGAACTAAAATATATCATTAATCGTCTCGTTAAACCACGAATAGGAGGAAATCACAATGGCAAAAAAGGTAACGGCAGTTGTAAAGCTTCAACTTCCTGCCGGCAAAGCGACGCCGGCACCTCCGGTAGGTTCGGCACTCGGTCCTCACGGTATCAACATTCCCGGTTTTACCAAGGACTTCAACGCTAAAACCGCCGACAAAGCGGGACTTATCATTCCCGTGATCGTAACGATTTATCAGGACCACAGCTTCACGTTTGTGCTCAAAACGCCCCCCGCACCCGTCCTCATCAAGAAGGCTTGCGGTATCGAAAGCGGAAGCGCAACCCCCAACAAGACCAAGGTTGCAAAGATAACAAAGGCACAAATAGAAGAAATTGCAAAGCTCAAGATGGTGGACCTCAATGCGGCATCTCTCGAAGCGGCATGCTCGATGATCGCAGGAACGGCACGCAGTATGGGCGTAACCGTAGTAGATTAGGAGGTGCGACATGGGAAAGAAATATGTTGACGCTTTGAAGCAAATTGACAGAACTAAACAATACGATCTTGGCGAAGCCATAGATCTTGCGGTAAAGATCGCTCCCGCAAAGTTTGACGAAACGTTGGAACTGCACGTCAAACTGGGCGTAGATCCCCGTCACGCAGACCAACAGGTAAGAGGCGTAGTGGTGCTTCCCAACGGAACAGGTAAGACCGTTCGCGTGTTGGTCATCGCCAAGGGCGCAAAGGCAGACGAAGCCACTGCGGCAGGAGCCGACTTTGTAGGCGCAGAGGAATACATCGAAAAGATCCAAAAGGAAAACTGGTTTGGATTTGACGTAATGATCACAACTCCCGACATGATGGGACTTGTAGGTCGTATGGGTAGAGTGCTCGGTCCCAAGGGATTGATGCCCAACCCCAAGAGCGGAACGGTCACCATGGACGTTACCAAGGCTGTACACGACGTCAAAGCAGGTAAGGTAGAGTACCGCGTAGACAAGCAATCTATCTGCCATGTAATTTTCGGCAAAAAATCTTTCGGCAAGGACAAGCTTTTGGAAAACGCAACCACCGTGATGGACGCGATAATCAAGGCAAAACCCGCCGCCGCCAAGGGAACCTATCTCAAAAGCGTTGCAGTTGCAACCACAATGGGCCCCGGCATCAAGGTAAGCTACAAATAACAACGGCTTGCCCCAACAATAGAATATAAACCCCAAAACCGTTCCCAAGACAGCAAGTAACAGTAAATCTTGCCGAGGTACAACAAAAGGTTTAACAGTCGTTTCGACTCCTACCCTTGTACCTTCGCGGTGCAAGGGTTTTGTATTACCCCATCAAAATGTCGATATGGGGTGCAAAAAATCTAACAGGAGGATACACAATGGATCACGAACGTCATCACGGACATCTCAGCCCCTCTCAGCAGGCAAAGCACGAAATGGTGGAGCAAATAAAGCAAAAAATCCAAGAAAGCCACTCTTTCGTCGTCATTGACTACAAGGGATTGACTGTTGCCCAAGATACCGAATTCCGTGCGGAGTTTCGCAAAAACGGCGTAGATTACAGAGTGCTCAAAAACACTCTTGTGCGCAAAGCGTTGAACGAATTGGGCTACACGGAGTTTGACGAAGCTTTGAACGGACCGAGCGCGATCGCATTTGGCACAGACGACGCCGTTGCACCTGCAAAGGTCGCTTCCGAAGGCGTCAAAAAGTACAACAAAATGCAGATCAAGTGCGGTATGTTCGACAAAAAGTTTGCCGACGCGCAAGTTTGCGAACAAATGGCAAAAGTCCCCAACAGAGAGACTTTGCTTGCAATGTTGGTATCTGTTTTGTCCGCGCCCATACGCGGATTGGCAGTTGCTTTGAATGCAGTTGCCGAGAAGAAAGGCGAATGACCTTTCGTTTGCGAGAGATCGCAATAGGTAATGCCACCGCCTGAAGGGGCGAACAAAAATCAAAAATTTATTAGGAGATATAACAATGGATACAAAGAAATTTATCGACGAGATCAAATCTCTCACAGTTTTGGAACTTAACGAACTTGTTCACGCCATCGAAGAAGAATTCGGCGTAAGCGCGGCCGCACCCGTGGCAGTAGCAGGCGGAGCACAATCTGCCGCACCCGTAGTGGAAGAAAAGACGGAATTCGACGTTGTTTTGAAGGGCATCGGTTCTGCCAACAAGATCGCAGTCATCAAGATCGTGCGCGAGATCACGGGCTTGGGACTTGTAGAGGCAAAGAACGCTGTCGAGGGCGCTCCCACAACATTGAAGGAAGCACAACCCAAGGATGCCGCCGAAGCTATCGTAAAGCAACTTACCGAAATCGGCGCCGAAGCAGAACTCAAATAATCTACGCGTTACAACAAAAGCGTTTATGCAAAACTCCCGAAACATTGTTCGGGAGTTTTGTGTTTTTGCGTTATTGTTTTGCGTAAACTGTTTTGGGCGCCCCTCGCTCTCGGTAGATCAATGTCGGGACATTATGACAAATGCTGTTGGGGTGAGTTTTGAAATGTGCGCATTGCTTAATGCAAACTATGATCATAAAAAACAACATGTACTAAATTTCGGGCATCAAAAATTAAAATCTCTCCCGATCAGCTCATCAATTGATATGTTCATAACATCTGCAAGTTTCCAAACGTCGAGCACGTTCGGCACATTAACTCCGTTTTCCCAATAACTTATAGCCGTATGAGTGACTCCTATTAACTGGGCAAGCTTTTGTTGAGAAAACCCAAGTTCCAGTCTTTTTTCTTTTATTGACTTTCCAATTATATTATTATCCATAACCATATTGTAGTAAGAAATCTTGCAATTTACTTGACGTGCAAGAATTCTTGCAATATAATATTATGGTATATATCGGTAGATCTATTTTCGATATAATTTCGTCAAGTAAAATGTTGTCTGAGCGACGACAAAATGTTTACGCAAAACGAAAATAAACATTCGCCATTTGTAACTTTACAAAATTTTGAAAATACAGGGGGCAAACATTATGGGAAAAAAATATTTACTTATTGAAATAGAAGAGCCAAGCTCTGGTAGTAGTGATGATGACTGGGTTACGTTTTGGTTTTTCTTTGGTGCATTGATCGTGGCGCTTCCGCCACTCATTTCGCTTTGTTCAATTGTGTGTTCTCGTAAGAAAGGTTGTTATAATTATGAGGGTGCGCTGGGAATTTCCATTGCAAATTTGGTTATTATGTTGGCGGTAACCATCGGCATATTTTTTGGCATTTCTCCGCTTGTCGCGGCAATTCCGTTTTTCTTTTTGTTGTGGTCTTGTCTTAATTTGGTGTATAGCATAATTTGGTATGTGAATGCAAACAGTTTTTTTCTAAATACAGAGACCGACATTGCAATATTTGTGACGCTTGTACTTGTTCTCCCCATAGTTATAATGGAAATTGTTTCCAACTTGCAATATAATATTGACGCCACGTTACGAAACGTTACAAATATACTGTGGATAGTGTGGGCTATCATTACTTTGTACATAGCGGAAAAGTTTGTATTTAGCAACATCAATGACTGCGAAATGGACAGCGACAAAAAAAGAAAACTCGGCAAAATATATGGTATAGTTTCATTGGTCGGTTCTGTTTGCTTGGCTTTGCCATTTGGTATATTCGGGTTGGTTTATGCTATAAACCCAAAAGGCGTGTGGTATTTTTGGACAGCAAATCACATGTTTTTCGGAGACGCGGGCGCATGCCTTTTGGTCAGCGTCATAGCCGCGATGATGATAACCAACGGCGTTTTGATGATCGTGGGAAAGGACGGCGTCTGCATACAAGGCGGAGTAAAGCAGGGCGTTATTTCTTTTGTATTTGCAGTGGTGGCAATTTTGTCTGTTACGCTTTCGCTCAATCTTGCCCCGCAAATTAACGAATGGCACATTTATACAAAAGAAGATTTTGTCGCCTTTTACGAATATACCGATAGTATATCTCCCAACAAAAATATTACGGTATATCTTGAAGCCGATATCGATTTGGAAGGATCGAAGTTGGAGGCACAGTATTCGAAAAATGTTGGCAATTTTCATGGAAGTGGCGCTCGCTCCGGAGGAAATTACAGTCGCTTTAACAATACATACACTCCGTATTATTGTCGCTGTTACGATTTTTACGGAACATTCTATGGAAAAGGACACAAAATTTCCAACGGCATTTTTTTGGGGGAATTGTTTGATGATAACTATGGAGAGATAAAAGATCTGACGTTTGACCATTGCTACTTTTTACTCGCACAAGGAACTTTTGCAAGAAGTAATTATGGCACAATTTCCGATTGTCATGCGTTGGAAACATATATATTTGTTGTAAAGGGTGACTGTGGCAGTATAGCAACGTATGGGAAAGGAAAAATAGAAAATTGTACTTTTGTCAATTCCAATGCTGACGAAAGGTTCCCCTATTCCGTTTGTTTTAGACACAGTGAATATGGAGGACGTATTTATTTTGCGGGGATTACCGCAAGAAAAGATGATGCGATCATAGATTGCAATTTCATGGGAACATACGGCGTGGCGGATAAACAGATACGTGCCAGCTGGACACATCATTATGTATATTTATGGGATTCACTGTTACGGTCTATATTGATTGAATAGTGGCGAAGTATGATTTTGAATTTTTATACCCTAAAACACAAACCACGCAATAAAGGAGCCGTCGCGTTAAGCGCGTAAGTGGCTCAAAAATGCAAAAAACGATTTGAATTTGGAATTTTCAAATCGTTTTTTTGATGTTGTTTTGCATAGAAATGTTTTGAGCGGTAGCGCTAACGTCACAAAGATATTATTTTTGTGATCGCTTTTTTGTCTGCGTCGGGCAAGACGGCTTGCAAATGTTCCACTATCAACTCAAAGCTGTAAGCGGGATCGTGTTTGTAGGCTTTTGTCACGGCGTCGTAACCAAAGCGGTGCTCGGGAGTGGAGTATTCCGCTACTCCCCAACCGTAGGTTTTGCCCGATTTGTCCGTCATGTACACAAAGTCGGACGTATCCACATATGTTTGCATTTGAAGTCGTGTTATCACCGTCTCGAAGCCGACGTTTCCGCCCTTGCGGTAGCAGGTGACGTCCTTCAATTTTTTGGATAGTATCTTTCCGTGTTGCGCAACGGCGGTGTAGACGTCGCAATCTTTTTTGGGCGCTATTCCCTCGTCCATACGGCTGTCAAAGTCGTAGCCGTCGCGACGGTAGTTGGCAAATTCCGCAAACCATTCTGTGCTTACAAAGCCTGCCTTGTTGCGAAAAAACTTTCCGTAAAGGCACTCTCCCGAACGTATCACAGGTCCTTTCCACTCCCACGGACCGTCAACGCTGTCGCTGAACCACAGTTCGCGCGGACAGTTTTCCTCTATGCTGAAACCCTCTATTTCGTTTGCGAAAAAGGGCAAAAAACCTATTTCTTTTACCAATTGTACGATAGCCTGCGGACTATCCAAAATTTTTCGTTTCATCTGAGCACAAATTTGTCCTTTATCGATAGTTTTTCACCGCACGACGCAATCGGCAGAGAAGTGCGGTCACGTTTGTGGCGAAAAGGTTTCCTGCCGTCACAACGTACGACATACGTTGACACAGGCGCGTGCCTATTGACGCACGATCTCCACAACTTCGCCGATGTACATCGTGTGAGGCGCTTCTCCTTGATAGTAGCGGTTTACGGCGTCCTGCGGTATGGAAGCAAGGTCGAGATCCTGACGGTAGATCTTTTTGCAAACAAGAGTGGTGTATGCCTCGCAAAAAGTCACCCCATGTGGCAAAAATCGCGGTGTAAGTCCGCTTTGTTGCACCTTGTCGCAATCTCTGCCCGATACCGATCCGAGCAAACCGAGCGCCTTTTTGTGGCTTTCGTCGAAAAACGCCACGGTAAAATAGTCGTTCGTTTCCAAAAATTCGTGCGTGTAGCGAATGGGTTTTACATAAACGGTCGCCACGGGTTTGCTCCACAGTGTACCCAAACCGCCCCAACCTATTGTCATGGTGTTGAAGCGTTCTTTGTCTCCTGCCGTTACCAATGCCCAATCTTTGTTGAAAATTTGCAAAATGTTTTCCTCTAATTTCATGGTTCACCTCGTTTTTTAATTATTATATATCAAAAGGGACGTTTTGTCACCATACTTTTTGCACAAAGTCGTTTGCCGTATTTGCCGAATGCAGGCGCAAATCGGAGCATTACATGCAAAGGACTGCGGTGTTTTGTCCGCAGTCCCGAGTAAATCATGTAAAGGTTGACGTTATTAAAACTTGTTTTGCCTGCGGTCGATTTATCACAGCAAAATGCCACGCAAACCGTGCGCCTTTTCCGAAGCGGTGCAACAAGTCGTCTGCGCGCAATTCGGCAATGTTTTGCCGTGCCCCGATTTGGCACAAGAGCATGTGCAACGGTCAAAAAACACCCAACAACGCGCCTACGCCCCAACCGAGCAAAGTGCCTATGGCAAGTCCCAATGTTCCGCAAATTATACCTGGCGCTATCAAGTCGCGGTCGCCGTAGGAATTTGCAACGGGCGCAATGAAGGGCGGACCGTAAACTCCCGCGGTACTGGTTATCAGGGCGGTGCCTGCGTCTATCTTGAACAGCTTGCACAGCAACAAATGTAGCAATATCACGGAAACTTGTGAGCAGGCAAAAAATGCCAGCGTGGGCAAAATTTCCTTTGCAAGCAGGGATATGTCTATGCTCATGCTCAATCCCAACGAAAAAATGAGTATCAGGTACTGCCCGATTTGGTAGGAGCCTTTCACCCGCCGTATGGGCTTTACAAAGCTGAACGCAATGCCCAACACCGAAACGGAAAGTATGATGTACAAACTTCCGTCGATGTTGCCGTTGATGGCAAATTCCAATCCTACGCCAATGCCGAGGCACCCTATGGCAAGGGCAATGACGCCTATCAGTTTGCCCAACGATTTGCGGTCGCGCGGTATGGACTTGTAGTCGTATTCGCGTGCGGAACCGCTGTTTTCCACCGCGGAATCCAATTCGTTTTCGGCGTGTTCGTCCTGTTTGTCCGAGGTCGCGTTGGTACTCTTGCGTTCGCCGAGAAACTTTTTGTAGATGGGTTTTATCACAGTGAGTATCAACAAAAAGTACACTCCGCCGACAAAGAAGTCGGAAATTTGAGCCGTCGCTATAACCGTTTGCGAATCTGCTCCCAACATGGCTTTGCCTATGGCTATCAGGTTGGGCGTTCCGCCCGTGTACAAGCCCGTCGTCATGCCCGAAAGCACGTTTGCGTTTTCCAAGCCTACGGCTCTTGCCACAAAAAAGGAGGCAAAGGACACTGCCATAGCGGAAAAGATGACCAGCGCAAAGGATATTATCGTCGATTTTGCAAGATATCTCACGCTTGTGATGTCGAAGCCGAAAAGTATCAGCGGTATTGCAATGGCTACAAACACGCTACTCACCGTTTCCGTCAATTTTCTGTCGTAGGGAATGGGTATCACAGATATCACGATGCCCAGCGCGTAGCACAGCGCGATCGCGCCTATAAAGCCCAAAAATTTGACTTTTTTGGTGAGCCACAAAATAAATGCGGGACAAAACAGCATCACCGCCAATGCAATAACGGTGCATAGCGTGGACGCCCACGGCGCCACTTGGGCAAGTGCGTTCATCATTCTATCTCCTTGTAGTAAATGCGGTACACGCGAGCAAGCTCTCCGCCCACGCCCGTAATGGCATTGTTTGATTGCGGATTTTTTTCCATAATGGTGCCCGCCTCAACGTAATTTATGCCCTTTGCCGACATCGCCTCGTAAAGTTGACAGTACAACGCCATTGTTACGCCCAGCGATTGGTATTTGGGTATAACATATTGCATTATTGCGCGCACGGAGCTTATTTTTTTGCGCTGTTTGGCAAAGGTAACAAGCCCTTTCAGGTTTGTTTCGCCCTTCATCTTTTTGAACACTTCAAAAAAGTCGGGCAGAGCGATCACAACGCCCAACGGTTGCTCGGTATCGTCGGCACGCGCAATGAGCAGATAGTCTTTGTCAAGATATTTTTTCCAACTTTTCACAATGCTCTGCAACATTGCAATGTCGGGAGCGTCCTGATATATCACGTCGCTTGTCGCCACTGTCATCACAGTGTGGACGTCGGCAATATCTTTGTCGATGTGTCGCCAGTTGACAGCGTCTATGTGAAATTTGAATTTGTTTTTGGCAAATTGCGACGCCTTCTTCACCTTTTCGTACTTGGGAACGTTGTTCATTTCAAACTTGTATTCCAACGCGTCGGTGTGCTTTTTCAAACCGAAGTTTTTAAGCAGGCTATCGTAGTACTTTTTGTTGTAGGACGTAAATATCAACGGCGCACGTTCAAAGCCCTCCACAAGCACTCCCCGTCGATTGTCGGGATCGTGAGGAAAATACGGCCCCGAAAAGTAGGTCGCACCCAGCGATTTTGCCACGTTTACCGCCTCGCGGAGCAATTCGTCGCACACGCTTTGGTCGTGCACGCACTCGAACATGCTAAAATAACAGCAGTTGTCCGTGTTGAACGATTTGCTGTGCGAAACCGTGAGCAGTATGCGTCCCTGTACCCGTTCCCCCTCCGTAGAAAGCAGTGCAACATAGGTTTTTTCTTTGAGCACAAGCTTTGTCAACGTTTTTGTCAAATCGCTCTTTATGTAAGGGACGTAGTTGTTGTCGGCAGAGTACAGACTGTCGGGAAAATCCACAAATTTTTTTATCAAAGATTTTTTGTCCACTCGTACAATAGGCATCGTTTTTTACTCCATGTCAATATTCCGTTAAACCCAGCAAATAGTCGGCAGATACGCCGAAAAGTTTTGCCAGCGCCACAAGCGTTTCCAAGGACGGCTCTCCCGAACCGATCTCGTATCGCACATAGGATTGTTGTTTTATTCCCAATCGACTTGCCACCTGTGCTTGCGTAAGATTGTTTTCCACTCGCAATTCTCGCAGGCGTTGAGCGAAGATCTTCATAGCGCAAAACCTCTTTCTAATAGTAAACAATTATTTACTATTTTACAGCGTAGTGCTGTATATATCGGTGTTTACAGCATTTTGCTGTATTCGTTGCCTATATTTTGCGCAAAAATACCTTATTTTGTTGAATAGATGCAGTGAGATAGGTTTTGCCGAAGCAGGGGAGCATATTGACTTTGCTAAATACGAAACAAAAACTAAATATAAATGTACGCTTTTAAGAATGTGCGTAAGCCTTTCGAACCGTCACGCATACGGCTCGGAAGCCCAAAATTCCCGCAAGCGACGACTTGCGCGCCACTTGTAGCACGCCACGCGGTGCGTTAGTCAAACCAACCGACTTGCGTTTGGTCGAAAAAAAACGACTTGAACCAGTCTCATTTCAAGTCGTTTTGAACAATTATTCTGTTTTAGCAGTTTATGCTATCAACGTGGTCGCCTTTTGTCCCCAAAAGCGGTGGCGCATGCGATCAAGTTTGGCGACTAAACCACTTCGATGTTTACGGTCACGGCAATTTCCGCATACAGCTTGACGTTACAAGTGTATTTGCCCTTTGTGCGAATGGGATCTTTGAGCACGACCTGCTTTTTGTCCACCGCAAAGCCCAACTTGTTCAGTTCGTCGGCTATCTCCTTGTTGGTGATGCTTCCGTACATCTTGCCTTGCGCGCCCGTAGACGCCGTGATATGCACCGTTTGTCCTTTAAGGCGTTGCGCGTCCTCTTGCGCTTTTTGCTTTTCGGCAAGTTTTTGCTTTTCCACCGCCTGTTTGTGCAACTCCGCCGAGTTTATCTTGTCCGCCGTTGCGATAACGCCCAAACCGCGCTTCAACAGAAAGTTGTTGGCGTATCCGTCGGAAACGTTGATGATATCTCCCTTTTTGCCCTGTCCTTTTACGTCTGCGAGAAGCAGTATTTTCATATATTGTCTCCTTTGCGCGTTGTGCGCCCGATATGTCTTTGCATTATCGACAGC
>CANQJK010000038.1 GCA_947624235.1 uncultured Clostridia bacterium
AACGGGTATCCCTATACACTTTAACGGGACTCTTTATTTTGATTTTTATTATTCAGTTGTCGTTGTTGCCGTTCGGCGAAGGTTTTCAAACGAGCGCAACAGAAAAGAGTCCACATAAGGTGAACTCTTTTTCTATTGTTCCTTTTGACTTGTCGCCCGTGCACGTTCCAATAGCGTGAAAACAAATACGGGAACCCGCAAAAGTTGAGCTTGCGAGACTTTTGTGGGAGAGGAGGCACCGAGTGTCAGCGGTACCAACTGCAAATTTGCGGTTGGTGCTGACCAGCGAGAGTGGCGACGACGTAGCGCTCCGTTCGCTCTGCTCACTTCGCTTACTCCCACTTCGCGGGAGACGACTCTCACGCTATCTCCACCACATGGCGACTGCGTTTTGGTTTCGCCGTTCGGCGAAGGTTTTCAAGCGAGCGCAGCAGAAAAGAGTCCGCGAAAGGCAAACTCTTTTATTTTTGTATTCTTTTCAAACAAATTATTGATAATTTTGTTAAAATTTGTTACAATAAATTTTAGCAAGGAAAATGTTATGACAAATCTTGAAAATGTACTTTTATTGTAACGCAAGTGAGAAAAAAGCTTACTTCGAGAGAAAAAGAAATCCAGTAACTTTGGGAAGATTTTTTGCCGATGTAAATTTTTGGGTTACAGCAAATTAAAAGGCGAAATTGATAGTCAACGAAGTCCGCATATTAGAGCATCAGATAGAGTTGTACCGAGTATTATCAGGGTATGGCTTCCCGAAAGCATATATTTATTATACTACAACAAGTAAAGAAACTTGTTTGAGAATGGTGTAATTTAAATGGGTATAACATTTTGCGGTTCCGAAAGATGAATGGTTTCCCGTCGGGGAAATGAAAAATTGAGAGCAAATTGCTTGGTGCGTTGGGCGGTACGAGCTTTTTGTGTTCAAAACATAAGCAAGTCACTTTTGTCACAGAGGAGGGAAAATGAGCTTTATATCAAGCGCGAGGAGCAACTCGCAGTGGCGCGGATATGAATATTGGCAGGAGAAAAAGGTTGTTTCTTATGAATGTATTTCTGACCATGAAGCCGAGGGAATCGTAAAGGGAAGCAAAGCATACCGCGTGAAAATCGACACGGAACATCCGCGTCGATCTGCATGCAATTGTCCGTTTGCACAGGGGCGTAGGGTAATTTGCAAGCATATGATCGCGCTTTATTTTACGTTGCATCCCCATGAGGCGGAAAAATACTACAACGAAGTTGTGCGGGTGCAACAAGAGTGGGAAGACGAACAGGACGAAATCGAGCAGAAGCTCATTGATTATGTTCACAAAATGGACAAGGACGCGCTGGAAGATGCGCTTTTGGACCTTCTGCTTGACGGTCCTGATTGGCAGTATGAGCAGTTTGTGCGAGAGCATTTGGATGAGGAATGAGTTGTGGTTCGGAGAGGATTTCACCAAAAGCAAAAAGTCACCTTGGGAGCGGAAACCATCCAAGGTGATTTTATAAAAATGAAGAAAAATTCGGTGATTTGATTTTTTGATGTGGCATAAAAACGTTTTCGCAGTGCAATGGTGCTTGAATAAAGAAAAGTTGAGAAGGATTGCCGAAAAAGTCAAGACTTACAGAAAGATTGATTGGAAAAACGAAAAACTCGTAGCAAAATGACCGAGGCGGTGTGGCAATATGGAATTGCAAAGTGTATTGACGACAATGGCAGACCACAGACTCGCGAGTGTTTTCAATTGAAAGGTCAAAGATCGATGGCGCACCGAGGAAAATTTCGGAATTGTTTTTTGAAAATGTAGCGCATATGCTATGAAAGACAACTTTTTGTATTATAATAAAACCGACTTGGCATAATTAACGTTGGTTTGAGGACAAGGAGGATTTCATATTGGTCTAAAACAAATGTCGTAAGCGTTTCGTTTGCTCTATCGTTTGATAGCGATGTATGTCAGGATTGAAACAAATTTGACTCGTGGAGGGTAGGTCGGTCAGTTTGAGAATGGTGTAATTTTAAATAAGTTTAAAACTTTCAATGCTTGCAAGGCAACCCCGTTAGTGCGATAAAAATATACCGGGATGCAGTATCCCGTTGGGGCAACGAAGTGGAAAGCGGTCCGTTGTATGTCTCAATTGTGGCCACATATTGCGATATAGAAGATTATGAAACAGCCCTTGAATTTTGCAATAAGGCATGGGCGCTTGGCGAAAGGCCCGAGGAAATAAAAAAGGTTTACAATCGCGTAAAAAGCATTTGTCTTAATAGGATTTTCAGACGATAGACTGTTGCATTTTTGTTGAATCTATAAAATTTATAAAGTCGAAAGAGCTTGCCCCTTTCGATCTTTTATTTATCATATTTCACAAAATCAGGACGATTGGTTTGAATATAAACTTTGCCCCAAAGGAACAAATAATCTTTCCCAACAAAACCCCAAAATTGCCCCAACATTTATTATAGAACCTATTGTTCACTTGCGACAGCCTCTTTTGTCTATGTCATCCTGCCCGCATTTACAAAATGGACAACTTATTTGTTTTGTCAAGGCGGTGGAGTTGTTGCGCGTAACCGTTGACAAGATCGGCGGGCGGTGCTACAATATAAACAAACCTATCGAGAGTGACGGAGAGACGGACTCGGTGAAGTCACAGCAACCTAAAAATTCTTTTCAGTTAGGTGCTAAATTCCGCGACGCAAGTCGAAAGATGGGACGGCAAAAGGCTGTTAGGCGCGTCTTGTCCCATGGGCAAGACGTTTTTTGACGGATATTTTGTGCGATAGGTAAAAGGAGAACGTATGAAAAACAACAGGCACAGATTCTTTACATCTGAAAGCGTTACCGAAGGACACCCCGACAAGATGTGCGATCAAATATCCGACGCGATCCTGGACGCCATTCTCGCAAGCGATCCCGACGCGCGCGTGGCGTGCGAAACGGTGGTGTGCACGGGCACGGTGTTCGTTATGGGGCAGATAACCACCACAGCCGTTGTGGACTACTCCAAGATCGTGCGAGACACCATTCGCGAAATAGGTTACACCCGCGCAAAATACGGCTTTGACGCCGACAGTTGCGGTGTGATAATCTCGTTGGACAAGCAATCGCCCGATATAGCGCTGGGCGTGGATCGTTCCGACGAGTACAAAGATCGCGGTGAGATCCTCGATATCTACGGAGCGGGCGACCAAGGAATGATGTTCGGTTACGCCTGCAACGAAACGCCCGAGTACATGCCTATGGCTATCATGCTGGCGCAAAAGATCAGTCGGCGCCTTGCGGAAGTGCGCAAGCAGGGCATATTGAACTATCTTCGTCCCGACGGCAAGTGTCAGGTGACGGTGGAATACGACGGCGACAAGCCCTACCGCGTGGACACAATAGTGCTTTCCACGCAACACGGAAGCGAAGTGGACAGCGCGACGATCGCTCGGGACATGATAAACAAAGTGATACGCCAAGTCGTTCCCCTCGAACTGTTGGACGAGGAGACCAAGTACTACATCAACCCCACGGGGCGGTTCGAAATAGGCGGTCCCGCCGCCGACAGCGGACTTACCGGTCGCAAGATAATAGTGGATACCTACGGCGGATATTGCGCTCACGGCGGAGGCGCGTTTTCGGGCAAAGACGCCACAAAGGTGGACCGTTCCGCCACATACATGGCGCGCTACATATGCAAAAACATCGTGGCGGCCTCTCTTGCGGACAAAGTCCAACTTCAAGTGTCCTATGCCATAGGACGCAGTAAGCCCGTATCGGTGGACGTCAACACGTTCGGCACTGGCAAAGTGTCCGACTATGCTCTCTCCGAGATCATCTCTGAGGAATTCGATCTGCGTCCGCGCGCCATAATAAACAAATTCCACCTTCAAGAGCCTATCTACAAGGCAACGGCAAGTTACGGACACTTTGGGCGGGACGAATTTCCTTGGGAACGTCTGGACAAGGTGGAGGACCTCAAAAAGTATCTCAATTAGCGTGCAAAAGGATTACACAAAGTGGAACTGAGTGCAAAGGGGAGCGTTTCGGCGATAGTGTACCGAAACGAAGAAAACGGCTACACTGTATTTGACCTTCAAACCGCCGACGGCGAGGATATTACCTGCGTCGGCACTTTTGCCACGCTTTCCGTGGGAGTGGCGCTCAACGTCCACGGCAAGATGACCACGCACAAGATCTACGGCGAGCAATTGGCGGTAGATTCCTACACGGTGTGCGATCCGACATCCGAGCAGGGCATCATCAAATACCTCGGGAGCGGGCTTATAAAGGGCGTGGGAGAGGTGACGGCGCGCAACATCTACGCCATGTTCGGCAACGACACATTCGGCGTGATAGAGCACAACCCCATGTTGCTTGCCAAGGTAAAGGGCATTTCGCAAAAGAAGGCGATGGATATCGCCAACGCCGTGTCGGAACTAAAAGTAATGCAGGAACAGATAATGTTTTTGCAAAGCTACGGAATAACCGTCAATCTTGCCGTCAAAATTTACAATATCTACAAGTCCGAAACCAAGGCGCTGGTGCTTGCAAACCCTTACCGTTTGATAGATGACGTGGATGGGGTGGGATTTTTGACGGCGGACAAGATAGCAAAGAGCATGGGCGTGGAGCCGATAAGCGAATTTCGCGTGCGAGCGGCCATGGTGTATGTGTTGAAGGATTCTGCCGAAAAACAGGGCAACACGTATCTTGTTTTCGACGACCTGATGAGTGTTTGTTCGGATCTTTTGGGAGAGGATCTGTCGCAACACGGCGCATTGGTGGAGGACACCGTCACAAAACTTGTGTTGGAACCCGCCGTAAAAGTGTTCGAAACGGAAGGACAGCGTTGCATATCCCTCGTCAAGTACTACAAGTTGGAAAAATCCATTGCCTCGCGCCTCATAACGCTCAACAAGGACGCACGGCGCATACCCATAGACGCCGACAGCCTTGTTGCGCAGTTCGAAAAACTTCACAAGATAACTTTCCACGCCAGTCAGTTGGGAGCTGTCAAATCGGCGCTTGTCAACGGCGTCACCGTCATCACGGGCGGACCGGGCACGGGAAAGACTACCATTATCAAGTGTATTGCGGAAATTTTGTCCGCGCACGGCTTGCGCTTGGAGTTTTGCGCGCCCACAGGTCGCGCTTCCAAACGTTTGGCGCAGTCTACGGGGAGCGACGCCAAGACAATACACCGTCTGTTGGGGTTTGAAATGCACGGCGACAAGCCTGCCTTCAAATACAACCGTTTCAACACTTTGCCCTGCGACGTGCTCATCGTGGACGAGTTGTCCATGGTGGACGTCAACGTGATGTACAGTCTCCTTTCCGCAGTGGAAAACGGCACCCGTTTGGTGCTTGTGGGGGACAAAGACCAACTTCCAAGCGTGGGAGCGGGCAACGTTTTGGCGGACATAATACGGAGCGGAGTTATTGAAATACGCTACCTCACGCACATTTATCGCCAGTCGGAGGACAGCCTGATAGTAAGCAACGCTCACCTCATCAACAAGGGCAAAATGCCGGAGATAAACAACCAAAGCAGAGACTTTTTTGTGATGAACATGAGCGATTTCGCGCAGGTGGCGGATACCGTCGTGGAGTTGGTGACAAAACGACTTCCGCGCTTTACCGAACTTCCCTCGTCGGAGATACAGGTACTGGGCGCGCTCAAAAGTGGCGTTGCGGGGGTGGAAAATCTCAACGTACGGCTCCAACAGGCTCTCAATCCGCGAGAGTACGGCAAAAACGAACTGAACGTGGGCAAGTCCGTCATACGCGAAGGGGACAGGGTAATGCAGACCGTCAACAACTACGAGTTGCCCTTTGTGCGCATAAACGAAGAAGGCACCATGTCCGACGGCACGGGCGTGTTTAACGGCGACATAGGCGTAGTGCGCAGGATTGATCGCGCAAACGGCATCGTCGAAGTGTTTTTCGACGACAACCGCCTTGCCACCTACACGGACAGGGAATTGGGCGATCTTCAACTTGCCTACGCCATCACGATACACAAAAGTCAGGGAAGCGAATTTGAGGTGGTGGTAGTCCCCCTTGTCAGCGGACCGCCTACCATTATCAACAAAAACCTTTTGTACACGGCAATAACGCGCGCAAAACGAGCGGTGGTGCTTGTGGGTAGCAAAAAGATACTTGCCATGATGGTGCACAACAACTACATAGCGGCGCGCACCACCAACCTTTGTCGCTTTTTGCAGGAAGAAAATCTTCTTCATCAACGCTTTTTCGGTGGCGTAGCAACATCGGACGACGACGATGGGGATTAGACGATTGGCTCCCGCCGAACTTTTGGCGCACAGTCATCGTTGTTTGGCTTGCGGAGCGGATGTGTTCGACGACGGTTACTTTTGCAACGCCTGTCAAGGTTCGGTAACGTACAACAACGGCAAGACTTGCAAACGTTGCGGAGTGGCTTTGCGCGGAGAGGAAGATTTTTGCGGAAATTGCACCTTCGACAAGTTGTGGTTCGACCGCGCCTATTCCGTTTTCGAGTACGACGGCGCCGTGCGCAAGGCGATATTGGATATCAAGTTTAACGGTTGCGGAACAAACGCCCTTTATCTGGCGCATTATCTGGCGGACTATGTGCAGAGCAAGGACATCTCTTTCGACACCGTCACTTTTGTGCCCATGAGCAAACAGGCATTGAAAAAACGGCGATACAATCAAGCACGGTTGCTTGCGGAAAGTTTTTGTGATATACTAAATAAATACGACCTTCTCACCGAGGCGATAGTAAAGGTAAAGGATACCGTACCGCAGGAAAAATTGACAAGGTCGGATCGCAAAGTAAATCTTACGGGTTCATTTGCTAAACACCCCGACGCCGATGTTCGCGGAAAGCGCGTGTTGCTGATAGACGACATCAAAACAACGGGTGCCACCGTCAACGAATGTGCCAAAGTGCTCAAAAAAGCGGGCGCGATATACGTTTGCGCGCTTACTGTGGCAAGCAGAAGGGAACAATTTTCATACGAAGTGAGGTAAACGATGAAAGAAAATTATGGTCACGCCAATGCACGCGCCGTCAAAAAATTGGAAAAAACAGTCAAGTTGGTAAACGCCTTCGAGGAAAGTTGCAAAAAGCTTTCCGACAGCGAGTTGAGGGACAAGACGGAGCAATTCAGAGCAAGATTCAACGACGGAGCAACGTTGGACGAACTTTTGCCCGAGGCTTTTGCCGTCTGTCGCGAGGCCGCGTGGCGTGTGCTTCACCAACGTCACTACGACGAGCAGGTAATGGGCGGTATCGCCCTGCACCAAGGACGCATTTGCCAAATGGCGACGGGCGAAGGCAAAACGCTTACGGAAACGTTGCCTGCCTATCTCAATGCAATTTCGGGCAAAGGCGTGCACATAGTAACGGTAAACGAATATCTTGCCACCCGCGATATGGAATGGATGGGCAAGGTGTTTCGTTTTTTGGGATTGTCGGTAGGCGTAACGCTACACGATCAAACGGCGAGGGAAAAACGTCAAGCCTATGCCTGCGATATCACATACGGCACCAACAACGAGTTCGGTTTCGACTACCTGCGCGACAACATGGCTACAAGTCGCGCCTCTCGCGTGCAGAGAGAGCTTAATTTTGTTATCATCGACGAGGTGGACAGCATACTTATCGACGAAGCGCGCACGCCCCTCATCATCAGCGGTCCGAGCGGAAAATCCGACGAAATGTACGTCACAGCTAACAAATTTGCGTGCACGTTGCAAAACTCCACCAACGTGGACGAAGAGGGCAAGACCGCCAATGACGACGAGGAACCGAACGGACACTATGTGGTGGACCAAAAGCAAAAAACCGTCCGCCTTACTGAAAAGGGCGTGGAAAAGGCGGAAAGGTTTTTCCATGTGGACAATTTGTCCGATCCCGACAACACCGAGTTAAATCACTACATCAACAACGCGCTCAAAGCGCACGCCATCATGCACCGCGACGACGATTACATCGTGGAAAAGGGGCAAGTCATCATCGTGGACGCCTTTACGGGGCGCAAAATGGAAGGGCGCAGGTACAGTCAGGGTTTGCATCAGGCAATTGAGGCAAAGGAACATGTGACCATACAGGAGGAAAACAAAACTCTTGCCACCATCACGTTTCAAAACTACTTCCGTCTGTATCGCAAGTTGAGCGGAATGACGGGTACCGCCAAGACGGAAGAGCAGGAATTCAACACCATCTACAACATAGACGTGGTGGTGATACCCACCCACTTGCCCATGATCCGCGAAGATATGCACGACGTGGTTTACCTCAACCGTCAGGGCAAGCTGAGGGCGATAGTGCAAGAGATAGCGCGCCGTCACGAAAAGGGACAACCCATTCTCGTGGGCACGATCACGGTGGAAAAGAGCGAAGAGCTGTCGGAACTGCTCAAAAAAGCCAATATCCCTCACCAAGTGCTAAACGCCAAGTATCACCGCAGAGAAGCTGAGATCGTGGCTCAGGCGGGACGGCTCGGCGCCGTTACAATATCCACCAACATGGCAGGACGTGGAACGGATATCTTGCTGGGCGGTAACCCCGAGTTTTTGGCAAAGAAGGCAATGGAAAAGGAGGGCTACGACGAAGAACAGATAGAGCTTTCCACAAGTTTTGTAAGCGACAGCGAGGAAACGGCAAGGCTTCAACAAGTTTTCCGCGACTACGTTCGTCAATTTACGGTGCAAACGGATGAGGAAAAGAAAAAGGTGATAGAAGCGGGAGGACTGTGCGTTATCGGAACCGAGCGACACGATTCGCGCCGAATAGACAATCAGTTGCGCGGTCGTGCAGGACGTCAGGGCGATCCCGGGTGTAGTGTGTTTTACATTTCCGCTGAGGACGACATGGTGCGCATATTCGGAGGAGATATGCTTCAACGCACCATGATGTTTATGAAAGTGGACGAGGACACGCCTATCGAATCGCGCATGATCACAAAGGTGATAGAGTCGGCGCAAAAGAGGATCGAGGGCTTGCATTTTTCCTCGCGCAAAAACGTTTTGCAGTACGACGACGTCAACAATCAACAACGCAAAGCCATCTACAAGGAGCGCGATCGCATATTGGATAATGAAGATATCCACGCCGATATTCTCGCAATGGTGCCCGACTACGCGCGTTACGCCCTCGCCGAAGCCTGCGACAGCGACGAAAACACCGACAATTGGAAATTGGACAAGGTGAACAAGGCGTTGAGCATGTATTTTGACTTCGAACAACCCATTTTGACGGAAGAAAACGTTTCGAGCGCGCGTCAGGTGTGCGATATGCTTGCAGAGCGTTGTCGCGACTATCTGGAAGAACGCGCTAACGAGCAGACGGACGACGGGCAAGTCCCCTTCCGCGAAGCCGAGAGGTATTTTCTGCTCAAAAGCCTCGACGACTTGTGGATAGACCACATCGACGCATTGGACGAATTGCGCACGGGCGTGGGCTTGCAGGCAATAGGACAGCACGATCCGCTTGCCGTCTACAAAAAGGAAGCCTACGATATGTTCGAACGTCTTAACGAGCAAATAAAGGTGCAGACGATACGCCTGCTCACCTTTGCTCGTATCACATACAGCTTGTCCTCCGAGCAAACCTCGGACGAAGTTATCAATCCCGAGAGGAAACTCAACGGTCCCTGCCCTTGCGGAAGCGGAAAGAAGTACAAGAACTGTTGCTACTTAAAGGACAAAGCAAAACAGGGCGGTGCGCAAGACGCTATTCAAGGCGATCGTTCCCTCACCAAACAGGAAGAATACGCGCTCAAAAGGCAGTTGCGCAAGGAAGCAAAAAATAATAAAAAATAAACCCCATATGGGCATTTTGGAAGAAAATGATACAAATTGACGAACTGAAACAAAAAATAAAGGAGCTTAACGGCAAACTTAACGGCATTGGCGAAAGCCTCAATTTGCCCAAGCTCAGGCAAGAACACGAGTCGCTTACCGAGCAGATGCACAAGGCGGATTTTTGGGATGACGTCCAAACGGCGCAACACGTCAGCAGACGCGCCAAGAACATCGAGGACAAAATTTCCGCTTACGAAAAGTTGTGCAAACGCCTGTGTGACGTGGGAGATCTGCTGGAACTGTGCGAAAGCGACGAGGCGATGTTGGAAGAAACCGCCCAAGAGCTGTCGCAAATAGAGGGCGAAGTCAACGAAATGCACGTCGCGACGCTTCTCAGCGGAAAATTCGACGCCAACAACGCCATATTGACGTTGCACGCAGGCGCAGGCGGAACGGAAGCGCAGGACTGGGTATCCATGCTGTACCGCATGTACACGCGTTACGCCGAGCGTCGCGGATACAAACTTACGGTGTTGGACTATCTCGACGGCGAGGAAGCGGGTATCAAATCCGTCACTTTCAAGGTGGACGGACTAAACGCCTACGGCTATCTCAAAGCGGAAAAGGGAGTGCACAGGCTTGTGCGCATATCGCCTTTCGACGCCAACAAACGCCGTCACACCAGCTTTGCTTCATTGGAAGTTATGCCAGAGTTAGAAACGGACAACGAGATAGTTATCGACGACAAGGACCTAAAAATAGACACCTATCGTAGTAGCGGTGCGGGCGGACAGCACGTCAACAAGACGGAAAGCGCCATTCGCATAACGCACCTGCCCACGGGAATAGTCGTCTCCTGCCAAAACGAACGCAGTCAGATACAAAACCGCGAGCAGGCAATGATGATGCTCAAAAGCAAACTTGCCGAACTTAAAGAGCGCGAGCAAATGGAAGAGGCGGCGTCTATCAAGGGGGAGATCAAAAAGATAGAGTGGGGCAGTCAGATTCGTTCCTATGTGTTTTGCCCCTACACCCTTGTCAAGGATCACCGCACCAACTTCGAAAACCCCAACGTCGCCGATGTAATGGACGGAAACATCCAACCCTTCATCGAGGACTATCTTACAAAGGCATTTTAACGTCATCGATTTTTGTGGTACGCGTCGCTTGTAGCCCTCTTTGCTGGTGCCGACGTTTTTCCCGCTGAGAGCGAGGACGTTGCATCTAGATCGACAAGTCAAAAATGCAACGGCATTGCTCTGTACGGCGCGTAAGATCAAAGGAAAATTTTATCATGAAAAACATCAACAGACAATTTTTTACGGGAGAAAGGGCGTTGTTTGCCTCGCGGGATCTGCACCTTACCGAGTGCACCTTCGACGCGGGCGAATCTCCGCTAAAAGAGAGCAAAAATTTGCTCATAGAGTCCTGTTTGTTTCGCTGGAAGTACTCGTTGTGGTATTGTAGCGACGTCACAGTAAAGGACAGTACGCTGTTCGATACCGCTCGCGCTGGGGTGTGGTACACGCACGACATCAGGTTTGACGATTGCGTTATCGAGGCGCCCAAAACGTTCAGGCGGTCGAGCAATATTGTGCTGAACAACGTCGTTTTGCCCAATGCGAGCGAAACGTTGTGGAATTGCACCGACGTACAGCTAAACAACGTCACCGCCCAAGGCACCTACTTTGCAATGAATTGCAAGCGCATTTCGTGCAGTAATTTGATTTTGACGGGCGACTACTGCTTTGACAGCGCCGAGGACGTCACGCTCAGTAAGTGCAAGCTTTTGAGCAAGGACAGCTTTTGGAATTGTCGCAACGTCACGGTGACAGACAGTTTCATCTCGGGCGAATATCTTGCCTGGAATGCGGAAAACGTAACGCTTGTCAACTGCACGGTAGAAAGCCTTCAAGCGCTGTGCTACGTGCGCAACCTCAAAATGGTAAATTGCAAACTCATCAACACTACGCGCGCCTTGGAGTACAGCACGGTAAACGCGGAGATAGTGGGGCATGTGGACAGCATTGTCAATCCTTTGTCGGGAACGATCACCGTGGGAAGCGTTGGCGAACTCACTTTGGACGACAAATACATAGATCCCTCCCTGACAGAGGTAAAAATAACGGAGAAAAAGTGAAAACGGATTTGGACAAAACGGTTGATCGTCGCGGAACAAACTCCCTCAAATGGGACGTAGGGCAGGACGAATTACCCATGTGGGTGGCGGATATGGACTTTTGCACTGCGCCCTGCATTGTCAAGGCGGTCACCGCCAAGGCACAAAGCGGAATTTTCGGATACGAAGTGGTCCCGCAAGAGTGGTACGAGGCTATCGTGCGCTGGTGGAAGGCGCGCCATTCTTTTGTCATCGAGCCGAACTGGCTGTGCTTTGTCACGGGAGTGGTGCCCGCGCTTACAAGTTCCGTCAAGCGACTTACCAACGTGGGTGACAACGTGGTGACGCTGACGCCCGTTTACGACATCTTTTTCCACTCCATCGAAAACACGGGCAGGCACACATTGGAATGTCCGCTACGCTACGACGGCGCATATCACATCGATTTTGCTCTGTTGGAAGAAAAACTGTCGCACCCCCAGACCACGTTGCTTATTTTGTGCAATCCGCACAATCCCGTGGGCAAGGTGTGGAGCGCGGAAGAACTGTTCCGTATCGGCGAACTGTGCGCAAAATACGGCGTAAAGGTGTTTTCCGACGAGATACATTGCGACCTCACCGAGCCGAACGTGGAGTACGTTCCCTTTGCCTCCGTTTCCGAGACGTGCAGGGATATTTCCGTCACGGCAATATCCGCAAGCAAGGCGTTTAGCATACCGGGGTTGCAATCGGCAGGCGTTTTTGTGCCCAATGAGCAACTGCGCAACGCCGTGGTGCGCGGGTTAAACAGCGACGAGGTCGCCGAACCGAATTCCTTTGCATGCCAAGCCACCGTTGCCGCCTTCAACGAGGGCGGAGAGTGGTTGGACGAAGTGCGCGCCTATATTTCCGACAACAAAAAGGTCACGTCCCTGTTTTTGCAACGCAGACTGCCCCAACTTAAACTTGTGGAACAACAAGCCACCTATCTTTTGTGGATAGACTGTTCGGCAGTAACTGACGACTCCGAGGCACTTTGCAAGCACATTCGCGCAACAACGGGACTGTACGTCAGCGACGGCGCCAAGTACCGCGGTAACGGCAGATATTTCCTTCGCATCAACGTGGCGTGTCCCCGTTCCACATTGTTGGACGGGCTGGAACGCTTGGCTTCGGGGATAGAAAGTTTTCGATCCATTTAAGTGTAAAGTATAGACTGTTATTTGGGACAACAAAAAGCGCAAATCGCCTGCGGTAATTTTGCGCATACAACAAAACAAAAAGGCTCGGCGCCAACTGCGTCGAGCCTAAATTTTGTTCAAAATGCGTATATGGGGGTAGAAATATCAGATAGTTTTGCGCCTGTTGTTTTTGATGAGTTGCACAACGATCATGCAAGTGCCTATTATTATGTAGCTGTAATAACTCAAAAAACGCCAACCGAACACCGTCCAGAACAGCGCTCCACTACTGAGCGTGGCAATGGACAGCATAAACACGCTTTCCACAGCGCCCGAGTTGCCGGGGGTGGGCACTATCATTGCGCTCATTTGAGCGTAGACGTTGAGCGTCATTATCTCGAACATCAGCTCTACGCTCGGTACCACGGCGCTTCCGCCGAGGGCTACCACCACAAAATAGGGCAACATCATGGATATAAAAGGCTCTGCAATGCACAGCAATCCCAACGCGATGGAGTGGAAGGGCTTTTTTATCATGGACACATATGCGCTCACAAAGGCGTTTACTGCTTTTTTGCCCCGTTCCATTCTGCCGTCGATGTCCTTTACGATGTGCAATTTGTGCCCAATTTTCAACACAAATCGCGTTATAGCCCAAGTCATTTTGGGAAAGACGACGCAACTCAATATCAACAGCGGTAGTGCGCAATTCACGGCAAAACCTATCCAACCGCCGACAAAAAGCAGGTTGCGTTGCATAAGGTCTGCCACGCGCATCGTCAGCACATTGCGGTTGAGCAACATCAAAAAGAAACAAATTATCAACCACATTGTCATGTTGAAGGCAAATTTGATAAATATGATTGCAGAGCTTTCTCCTCCGCCAATGCCCTTTTTGTGCAGGTGGATTATCTGCATGGGTTGTCCGCCGGAACTGAAAGGCGTTATGTTGTCGTAGTACTTGCCCAACAGTCCCACCGATAGCGCCGTGCCGTAGCCTGCTTTTATTTTTGTGGCGCGCATTATCACAAGATACTTCAACGAGTCAAGAAAGATCATGGCGACAAGCGCGCAAAGGCTCAACACCAAGTAGGGCACGTTGACGTCAGAAAACACCTCCGCAAAGGTCTTTTGACTGCCGAGGTCCGTTCCGCCTGCAAAACTGTACATAAGGTACAAGCTCAGCGCAATGGACAGCACAAAGAACGCGTTTCCCCACACCGTGGACTTGGAACGCGCGCCCATTTCTTCATCGCCCTTTTTTGTCGCCTTGCGTTTGGCGTTGTCGTAGATCAAGCGCCCGATTATCGCAAATTGCACCGCAATAAACACGATCACCAGCCAAAAAACATCGGGGAGTTCGCCCAACAACATAACCGAAGTCATATTTGCTCCTCCCAACAGGCAACTATTAAGTTGTGTAACTTTTTCAATTTCATATTTTCGATATTTTTGCTTCCGCGTGCAATATTTGCGCCATTCCTATGCCGTCGCATATGGTGGAACAGATAAATTATGTCCCGCACCCGTCTTTCGTAGCCCGTTCGACTTGAACAAACGGCAATTCGGTTCCGTCCTTTCCGCCAATCGCTCCAAAAAACAATATCGCCAAGGAGAATAACGCTGTTTTGCAATTAGTGCGTTTGTCGCCGAGAGATTTGCTCGAACAAACAAGTGATCTTCGCTCGCAAATTGCGCCAATGGAGCATATCAACGTTCCAAATATACAGCAGTGCAGTGAAAGTTTGGCGAATAAATTTTGTTTCGAGTTCGTCTTTTGCCGAGCGAAACGTCTTTCGTAGTCCGTTCGACTTGAATAAACAGCAATTGAGTCCGTCCCTTCCGCTAATCGCTCCAAGATAACGTCGTCACGTCGGACAATAACATTGTCCTATATGCTAAAAGCTGTATCTAAAATAGTATATCATAATTATGTTTTCATTGCAATGCTTTTGCGCAACCTCGGCGAGCGTTGTTTCAAACGCTGTGGTTTTTCCCTTTTTCGCTCCCAAAACCGCTCGTCGGGCGCTCGCACGAACTTAATTTTTTCTGTCGGGTATAATTTTAAAAAAATTTGAAAAAAATTTTGAAAAAACTATTGACAAATTTTCAGGGTGTGGTATAATGTTAGCAGTCAAAGGGGAAGAGTGCTAACAAACAATCGCAAAGATTGCTAAAAATCGACAACACGCGCTCCCCCGCAACGTAAAATCTAAAAAAAAGGAGATATAACTATGAAAAACTATCTTACAACACGTCACAACGATATTTTTGATGAGGCTTTCGACAGCCTGTTCCGTCCCTTCTATGTAGAGAGCGACAGTTCACTCATGCGTACGGATATCAAGGAAACGGAAAATAACTATTTGCTGGAAGTGGAAATGCCCGGCTTTGACAAAAAGGAGATCAGCCTCAAATTCGAAAGCGGTTATATAACGGTATCCGCCAAGAAGGAAGTTTCCGAATCGGATGGCAAGTATCTTCGCCGTGAACGCGCGGTAAGTTGCTCGCGCAGTTACTACATGGGCGATGTGGACGAAACGCAGATCAAAGCAAAGTACGAAAACGGCGTTCTCACCGTCAGCCTTCCCAAGGAGAAGCCCGAACAAGCGCGCCACAACATCAGCATAGATTAGTTGAGCGTTGAACAACCCTCGCTTATTTAGCGCGTAAGTATTCCGTCAGGTAAAACGAGCTTTTGCGCGGGGATCGCATGACTTGAACCAAGGCTCGGCGCATATCCGCAACAAAGCAGTCAGATACTGCTTTGCGAGGGCAGGGCTTTGCGGTGCGCTCCCTTTGCATAGCTCACAGATCCTCCTTATATAGCAAAACCCCGTCGGCACATTTGTCGGCGGGGTTTTGTGTTGTTGTTTTGATAGCGTTCAATTGCGCATTAACTTTCGCACCCGGACATTTGTCACATGATCCAACGAATAACTATCAAGCGAAAACGACCTGAAAACTCGATCGCTCAGGTTCTTTTTTTATCAGATCCGTTTTTGCAATAAGCTTGAAATTTTGGAAAAAAGTATTGACAATCCAAGCGGATAACACTATAATTTGTGCAGAGTTTTGTAATGTTTTTGTTATGAAATTTGCGCTGATTTTTTTACGGCAAACACTTGAAAAGGAGATAAATTATGAGCGAAAACGGCAAATGGGGTATAAAATACAAAGATAACGCCGACTTGACGGAGATAACCATACCGAACTATATCACAAGCATAGACGACGAGGCGTTTAGCGGTTGCAAAAATTTGACGCGCGTCATTTTTGAGGATGGCAGTCAATTACAGAGCATTGGCGTGCGTGCGTTTGTTTAACCTCGTACGAACACCTTATAGGTAGTAAAAGCATAGTTTTTCCTCTCATATTTCAATATAAACAAGCATATTTCGGGTTTCCTTGAGTTTTGGCTCAAGGGCTTTTT
>CANQJK010000039.1 GCA_947624235.1 uncultured Clostridia bacterium
ACAACCAGTGTGCAATGCATACTTGCGCAATTATCGAAAGCGCAAGAGAGAAATTATAAAAAGGTTCAGCATTGGGAGCTCCTTAAAAAAATACGTACATAAGTTATCAATCTTCAATAGGGTAGCTTACGATGAAATTGTAATATGACCCCAAAACATATGTATCTATGCGTGTTGCTGTCGTTTTAGCACCGACATTGATTGTCAAGTTGGAATATGAAACGTAACTTGTTGGTATTTCGCAGTACGCTCCATCTAAATATACTCTGATTTGACTTACATAAGTTGTTGTTCCCGATCCGGAAACACTCGTTTGATTGACAAACGACAATGCGACCGTATGCCAGACACCTGTTGTAAATACTAAATTGGTATTATAATCAATCCCGTTTTGATTCACATACAATCTCAAGTCCTCTCCGCGATACAAGCTAATTGTTTTACCGTTAGTGTCCACGCCATCGAACAAATATTGCTTCTCTGCAACAATATCCGTATAAGCACGCATAGCAATAGTGCCGGTCTTGCTTTGACCAAAATTGTATTTTAACCTACTTCCGTCTGCAACGTAGGCATATCTTTTTAACTTATTGTTAAAGTTAAATGTCCTGTCTTTGTCGGCAGAAGATACTCGGCGCAAATCAAATGCAACAGGTTTTGTGCCTTTAAGAGAAACCACATCGCTGTGCAAAGGAATTATTTCCCATTTGTCTTGTACTGCCACACTTACATTATATAGATTTGTTTGCCCGAAGTCAACAGTTTTTACATCGGCGTCAACAAATTGATTATCGGTAATATAATCCTGTGTTATGCGGTAGTACTCCTTGATTTTATCCAATGTACGATGTTCTCTTACCATTGACAATGCCGTGATATAGCCATTCAAATTATTAGATGCACCCGGTTTATTTCCTATACAAAAAACAGTATTAAGCGACATCTCTACAAACTTAGCAGAATCGGAATAATGGGAAAACTGGGTCTCTGCATTTAGCGTGAAAGCATATTCGCTAAATGGTTTATAGTATGCACCATCATCACGATTGTAATAGTCAAACGCAAAGAAATTCCAACCTTCTTTTACTTCATACTTGCTATTGAAAAGTACATAGCTCTTGCCACTGGAATTGGTAATTGTCATTTTGATTTTTTTATTCTCAATAACTGCATTGAAAGATGCTGCGTTATAAACCGACTTTGCATAAAACAATTGTGCTTTGCTATTGATTGAATCCATCTTGAACCAAAACTGAACACAAGAGCAATCATTATTATACACAGAACTTATCGGTAAAACATATTGCAACACATTGTTTTGTGACACTCGCGCACACCGCCCTTCTGCGCATGTGGCGGAAATGAAAAGCGCGCATTTTGGACGCCACATAAACTCGACATCGAACAATCCTATTTTGGGGATATGCCCCTCGAAAATACGGTTTGAAATTGCCATAGGAACATGCGACGACAAACACTCTGCGTCTGATACCGTTGAAGAAGAACGCTTGTTGTGATAAAAGGGACAATTTTTGTCTACTGCACAACAAACGAGCCTGTGTTGACGTCCTTAACCGTGTTTCCATGCCGTCGAAATAGACAAACATTTAACAGGCAAAGTTTGTCCCACTGAGTGTTTTTCGCTCGTCCCAACGGCGTTTACATCGTCCCCGTGGGTACACAAGTTTGCATTTGTAATTGACAACCCTGCTCAAATATGTTAAACTATTATTGCGCTGGTGGGTAGCAAAGCCCAAAGTCGAGACCGATGGGGTTCGACCGAGCGGAGTAGCAAGAGTGCTGAAATGGAGTTCCTTTGAGAACCGTGCTGTGAGGCTCCGCAACACCTTGGACATACGTCCGAGGTGTTTTTTTTTGTTTGTCAACGCACTGCATTAGTTGCGTTTTTACAAGACATTGCGACCGAGAAAAACACTCTCAGTCGCAACGGCGTTTTCGGCGAAATTCGCGCGAATTTGCTTTGTTGAGGCACTGCGGGTTTTCTAACGCCAAACAGCCCGAAAAAGCGGTTTTTTTGTTTTGAACGCCTGCCTTTTTTTTTGTTTGTTGCGCGTTTTGAGCAACAATGTTTATCTTGCCTTGTTTGGGACAATGCGAGCGCAAAGTCCGTAATACTTTTTGCCGATATCGGCAAAAATAGTAAAAATCGAGGCGTACTAACCCTTGTTTTTTTGCCGATTGTGCGCTATACTTAATGCGAGGTGATTTTGAATGAAATATCTGTCTGTAACCGAAACGGCGAAAAAATGGAATTTGTCTGAACGAAGCGTTCGAAATTATTGCGCGCGCGGAAAAATCGACGGCGCTTTTTTGACGGGGAAAACGTGGAACATCCCCGAAAATGCTCAAAAGCCCGATAGGATCAACAAAAAATCCGCCACGCCCACCACCCTTTTGGACGTGCTGACAGCCGAGAAAAACGCAAAACTGTCGGGAGGCATTTATCATAAAGTTCAAATAGAACTAACATACAATTCTAACCACATCGAGGGCAGTCGTCTTACGCACGACCAAACGAGGTATATTTTTGAGACAAACACGATAGGGCTTGACGATGGCTCCGTAAGAGTGGACGATATTGTCGAAACGGCAAATCATTTCAAGTGCGTAGACCTCATTATCGAGAACGCAAAAAAGCCGATCACGGAAACTTTTATAAAGGAACTGCACCGCACATTGAAAAACGGAACGTCCGACGCACGAGAGTCCTGGTTTGCCGTCGGCGATTACAAAAAACTCCCAAACACCGTCGGGGACATGTACACGGCAAGTCCCGAAGAAGTCGCCGAAAAGATGAAAGATTTGCTCTGTGGATACAACGCAAACAAGAATAGGTCATTCGATGACCTGTTGGATTTTCACTACCGTTTTGAGTGTATCCATCCCTTTCAGGACGGCAACGGCAGGATCGGACGATTACTGCTTTTCAAAGAGTGCCTGAAACACAACATCGTGCCGTTTATCATCGACGATGAGCTGAAATTGTTTTACTACCGCGGTTTGAAAGAATGGAGTAGCGAGCGCGGATATTTGCGCGACACCTGCCTTGCCGCGCAGGACAAATTTAAGGTTTGGCTTGACTACTTTAAGGTCAAATACTGAAAATTTTTGTCTTTCAACCACCGATAATGCCAAAAAGTCACCCAAAATGTCCCCTCACAAGGGTACTTTTTTTCGACGCTATTTACGCAGTCGCACAATGGCAAAGAAATAGCAGCGTATATCCAACGCACACTTTTTACGAGCCATATGTTGCAACACAATGTCGATTTGCGCGACAAGCCCGATGCGGACAAAACGTTGCGACGTCTTTTGCAGAGTGGCACGTTGTCGCAAACGGCGTTTGTTCGGGTGAAAATTGTCAACAAATATGCAACCTATTTGTCGCACACATAAATGTCCGCCCGACATTATATCCGCAAACCCGACGTTTTCAACAAAAGGCGTTGACCGGCGTGCGTCATTGTGAGATAATATCGGCGGTGAGGAAAATATGAAAAACATTCTTTTTGTGGGAAACAGCTACACTTATTTCAACGATATGCCTACGCGGTTTTTTGCGCCGATGATACGACAGCACGGCGATTGGCAGGTAACCGCGGTAACTTGTGGCGGATATCATCTGGATCAATTTGCCGATCCGACCGATCCCGAAGGCATTCGCTTGCGCCAAACGATAGCCGACCGCCACTTTGACGTCGCCGTGTTGCAGGATTTCAGCTTGGCCGCCCTCGTGGACGTGCAACGAATGGATCAAGGACTGGACAAAATAGTGCGTCTGTTACAAAGTCATGTTGAAAAATTTGTGCTTTTTGCCACCTGGGGTAGAAAAACAGGCTGTCCGACGTTGGACGAACTGGGCTTGGACAGCAACGAGATGACAAATATAATTGCCGATAAATACGCGGAGTTGGGCAAAAAATATCACTTTGCAGTTGCGCACACGGGCAAGGCGTTTGTAGAATACGCGCTACAACACCCCGATGCGGAACTGTACTGTGAGGATCTGCACCACCCCTCTCCACTCGGAAGCGAATTGGTGGCACGCACCATTTGCGACGTCGTTTTGCAACTGTACCCCGACATAACGCGCTAAAATGGCGCACAATCCTAATTGCAAACATAAACAGCACGCAAACATAACCGCGACAGGCAAACGAAAGCATTGGAAACACCTTGCGTGAGCCCTTTTCCTGTTGCGAAACATGGCGCAGTTTGCCCGAATTGGCGTTCCCGCGGGAAGTCGAAACCAATTTGCGCACTTAAAAGCAGTTCAAATAAGTAACCACCCTTCTTGTCACAAAAACCTTTGATAGCGCTATGAGTCCCGTGTTCTCGAACAAATTTTGAGTGGCAAGATAACACCAATTTGCCATACGGACATTTCAAGTCGGTAATACTTTTGGCGGAGTTTTCGCGTCAACACAAAAATGAACTTGACGGGCGCGTCAACGTTTCGGAAAGCGCTCCTGCCTTGATTTTACCAAACCAAACGTTACAACACGGATATGTTTCTGCCAAACAACCACCAAGCACGACAATTTGCTCAAACGCGGTTTGCATTTGTTATTATATTTTGTAGCGCACTGTCGATCCTTTGCTATTGTGTGTAAACAAATATGGTCCCGTTGTTACAATTTAGCTAATTGCAAAATGGTGCCTCTCCATTGCGACAATGTATTTTGCCATGCGTTGAGAATTTCCGATTGCAGGTCGTATTAAAAAAATGATTTATTTATCAACTCAAATTGATATGTTTATTTTTGTAAAAGAGCACAAAAGTCCGAAACGCACATAAGGGCGCGAGCGTCTTGCAGTTCGCCGACGGAAACGACCTGCATTTTGGCGGCGATGCCCGCTTCTACACCGACAATAGAGTCCTCAAAAACAAGACAGCTTTCGGCAGGTACGCCCAAAAGGTCCGCAACTTTAATGAATATGTCGGGGAAAGGTTTTTTGCGCTCAATGTTTGCCGAATCAAGAAAAAGCGAAAAGTAATTATACAACGAAAGTTTTTTTGCAATATCTTTGGCTTGTGTGCCCGATGTAGCCACAGCTGAGACTACACCGTTTGCCTGCAAAAACTCCAAAAACGGAACGGCCCCTTTAATTATATCTTTTTGCGAGATCGATTGCACAAAAGAAGTAAAGTGCTGTTGTTTAATGGAACATAAGGATTTTTTTTGCTCGTCCGAAAAATGCAAACCGTGTTTTCTTTCAACATACTCTATTACGTTTGCTCTTCCCGTACTGCGAAGCGGAAGGTATTCTTCGGGCGAAAATTGTATATTGACAGAATCGAATGCCTTCTGCCATGCGACAAAGTGATATTTTTCCGTATCTACAAGCGTACCGTCGAAATCGAAAATACAAGCGTCAAAGACGTGATCCTTTGTTAAAATAAATTTATTCACGAAAGGCCTCTGCAATTAAATCGGCAAGGATCGGATATGCTGTTGCAACTACGCCACTATCTCCAAAATGATAGGGTTCACCGTCAAGATTGGTAAGCAAAGCGCCCGCCTCTTTGCACATTAGGATACCGGGAGCAATATCCCACAAGTTTTTGGTAATGACGACTGTTCCATCGGTTCTGCCACAAGCGACGGAAGAAAAGTCTATGCACGCGGCGCCAAACATACGAATTTTGGCAATTCGCGGATACAGATATCCGATTGCCTTGTGTTGACGAAGAGAAATATCCGGAACTTTGAGGTGCGGATAGTCCCCAAAACTCACTATTGCATTGTTGATATCTTCATTTTGCTTTACAAACACCCGCTTTCCGTTAAGATAACAGCCCGCGCCCTGTTCGGCAAAAAACAATTCGTCAAAATGAGGCAAATATATTATTGAAAAAACAACTTCGGAGTTTTCGAACAGCGCACATTGCACGCCATACAAAGGAATGGAACTTGCCATATTGCAAGTGCCGTCTATGGGATCGATCGTCCAGGTTCTTCCCTCGATGATTTGATCGCTCGATGTTTCTTCGCCGTGGATCTTATCTTGGGGAAAGTTTTGACGTATTATTTGCGCCAGTTCGTATTCGATTCCGCAATCAATATCCGTAACAAGATCGAATTGCGTTTTTTGAACGACGTTACCTAATCCGTTGCGAGAATACTTTATATAGATCTGCTCTATTGCTTTGACTAAAATATTTTTTTCCGCTTCATATTTCATAATTATACCTCAATTTGTACGGCGTCGGATTTAAGATAATTATACGCATTTTCGCAAAACTGAAAAATGGGAGAATTGTCTTGTCTTACAATAAAGAACGTCGGATTTTCAATGCCGGGAATTTTGTTTGCGTAGTACTGCAACAACAAGCAATCATCCACAAATATCATGTTCATTCGCGGTTGTTTGTCGTAGGTATAAAGTTTGTAGTTATCTTTGTTTACTTTTATTCTATCGTAAAAGCCAAGCGCCGTATCTATGTTGACGTTGGTAATGTTTTTGATCCTGTTGACGCGCAAACCTTCTTCTTGTTCGCGAAGTCCCGTAAATTGACCTTCGGGATCGAGAAAAAGCATTTCAACGCTTCCGCCGTTTTCGACACAATTTACGATTGCTTTGGGATCGATGCGCGCGGTCACTTCTGAATTGGATATCCCGACAACGCGAACCGTGTGAGCAGTGGCGATACGATCGTTTAATTGACAATTTTGATTCATTGCGGCGCGCGTAGAAAATACCTCCTGTATTTCGGAAGTAATTTGCGCTCTTTGCCAGGTCTCGTGATTATCTGCTTTTTCGCGAACCCATTTGTAAATTTCTTGAAGCCCGTCTTCGCCACCGTTGTAATATAAGTGCGTCCGATTGGCAAATAATTCGTGAAACTTTGCTTCGTCGCCCTTGTGAAAATCGCCACAAGCAACTACTCTGGCATTTGATACCGACACTTCGCCCACTTGCGTAAGAGCATAAAACGCGTCAATTTCCGTAGAAAGTTCATAATGATGTTGAGTATCGATTTTTCCGTTCTCACAAAGATGTATCCCCTTTGTGCAAACCAACAGAAAAACGCGCGAATGCATTACTTCTATAATGTTCGACTTGTATGTGTCCTTGTTGGCACGAGGAAAATAGAAGCATGTAAGTCCCCTGGAAGTCAAATAATCAAATATCTGATCCGCAAATGAACGTGAGCCGTCCGTGGCGTAACTGCCGTGGTATGCAATAAATACATCATACGTTTTGGTAAAACTCATTTTGCCACCCCGTGTTTGTTTTGCTGTGATATGTTTTTATGATAACAAAAACGGGACTAATTGTCAATATTAGCCAAGCGATTTTTGCCCAAACATCCGTTTGGAACACCTTGAATGGCAAGATGAATAAACACGGCAAAAACACTGCAACACTTCCTGTCAGGGAACAATCACTCACATGAATTTATAAACAATATAATGCGCCCGTTGACAATGGCGCAAAAGCAAAAAACAACCATAAACACGCGCAAACATTACCGCAACAAGCAAGGGGGCGATGGAAAAGTTAACCATTTATCGCGACAATCCAATCAAATCGGTTCAATTTTCTGTTGGAATCAATATCCACACCCCAACATTTGACGCAGAACCGTCTTTTTTCCACCCCATATGCGCAAAATGCGTCCCAACTGGGACGCATTTTGTTTTGTTTGTGTTAGTTTGACAAGATGTTTTGTACAAGGGCGCGCAAAAATTGCGGTGCTCAACGCCTTACAAATCGGATGGTTTGCGCAGGCTTACTCGTCGGCAAGGGGGATAGGGCGCTTGTCTGCCACAAAAATCACGCCTATGGTGCCCGGTCCGCAATGGGAACCGATAACAGGCCCTACGGTTTGGCGCACTATCTTTGCCTCGGGGCGAGCGTCCGTTATCATTTGAGCAAAGGCGTCGCCCTCTTCGGGACTGTCGGCGTCCAAAACATAAACTTTGTATTCGGTGCCCGTAAGTTCGTTTATGACGTGATCCGCCATTCGGCGAAGCGCCTTCTTTTTGCCAGCGATCTTTTCGTACACTTTCAGACTACCCTTTTCGTCTATGGTGAGCATTGGTTTGAGGGACAACAGCGTTCCCGCAAAGGCAGCCATTCCCGACAGACGTCCGCCACGTTTGAGGTGCATCAAGTCGTCCACCACAAAGTAGACGGTTACGCGGTCGCGAAAAGCTTTGAGTTTTTGCAAGATCTCCTCATCGCTTGCTCCCGCGTTTTTCAGTTCGGCGGCATATTCCATTTGTATGCCCGCGCCCAAGCAGATGGATTTCGTGTCAAACACGGTGCACTTGCGATCGGGATATTTTTCTTTAAGCTCGTTAAGCGCCGTTTGCAAATGATCGAACGTTCCGCTCATGGCGTGGGAAAAACTGACGTACAATACGTCCTCGCCCTGCTCAAAGTAAGGTTGCAAGATCTTGACGTACTCATCGGGGTTCAACGCCATGGTTTTGGGCACTTCTCCGCCACGCACGGCGTCGTAAAATTTGCGGAAATCGGTGTTTTTACCCAAATCGTAGTAGTAAACTTCGCCACCGTAACTGTACGGCATGGAAATACAGGGAAGCCCCAATTCCTCCGTGCGAGTGTACCACAAATCGCCGTCGGCATCGCAAATCAAAACACTCATTATATAAACCTCCAAAATAAATTCGGCTTGCGACATTTGCTGATCAACGTTCTAAACCTGTCACAATGCAGACAAATTTGTCGAACAAAACCGCCCGCTTGCACTGCGATGATACCTATTTTACCAAAAATTGCTTTTGCTAACAATATATTTTGCAAAATTATTTACATTCTGCCCGAATTTGTTGTACGATTCCCGTAGAAATACGCAAAACAAGCGCTCCGCAAAGCGCTTGTCTCTTGTTATTTGTCGGCGCGTTCGTCCTGCTCGTCCGCTTGATTGCGTTTTTCGCCCGCCTGTTGTTTTTGCGCAAGATCGTTTGTGTCCAATTTTCCGCGAAAGACCACAAACTGTTGCCACAAAAATTCCAACACGAAGTTGATGATCATGACGGTGCCCTGCGCTATTGCAAAACCCCAAAATCCGATATTCGACAGTTTGCCCTCCACCGCTCCTATATACCAGGTTTGAAAGGGATAAAAGGGCACATAAAACAGAAATGCCAACAACATTGCAACGGGCACATTGTTTGCCGCCTTGAACGTGAACTTGCGGTTGAAGGTAAAATTCCAAATAATGGACAACGCCAAAGCGACGGTTTCGGCGATGAAGGAACTGACGGCTATCTCGTTGATAAACATCATGGTTCTGCTTTCATCGAGGAAGTTGCCCAAAATGGCTTTGAGCGCAAGAGAACTGACGATCTGTATCACTCCCGCGGAAATGGCAAACAGCGTATATTTGAGCATGCGCCACAGTTCTTTTTTGACGTGTTTGCGCTTTGCAAGCAGTTTGTTTACCAGCGCGGGAAGCGTTTCGTCGGTAACGACTTCTTCAAAGACTTCGCAATCGACGCCCGTTTCTCGCAAAATGCGCAATTCTTCCTCTTGACGAGTAGCATATTCCTCACCGTCGCCCTGCTCATCCTGTACAGTGCCTGCTTGTTCCGCGAGATATGCCAACCGTTCCTCGTTCCCTTCGCCGTTTACCTCTTCCTCTTGCTTAACGTTTGCGGTTTTGAGATAGAGCACTACGGGATCGAGAGGCTTTGCTATTTGCAATATTTCTTTTGCGTATTCCTTGACCGCTTGCTCGTCAAGACCGAAGCGCGACACGGCAGAGGTAAGGGGTTGTTGCAACAACGTTCCGTTGAGAACGTACACGGCGTCTTTGTCGGCATTGGAAACAAACTCGCGCCACCTGTTCAAAACGTACTCTTTTTCCGTTGCGAGATCCGCAAAAACGCAATCGGAAAGTTCCACGGGGCAGTCGGAGCCTTCATTGTAAAATACCGCCTTGTCGCCGTGCTGTTGCAAATATTTGCTTATCATGCTTGCCACCGCGCTTTTTTCGCTGACGGGCAAGCCTTCTACTATTATAAGACGTTCCATCGCATTTGCATATCGCCCGTCAACCCAAAAGGGTTATGGAGCGTTCCAAACGGCGGAGAGTTTCCTCCCGTCCCAACAATTCGGCTATCTCGCTTGCTCCGCCCGGCGTTGCAGACAGTCCCGTAATTGCTATGCGGGACGGCCAAAGCACTTTTCCGTTCTTTACGCCCAGTTTCTGTGCCAAAGACACGAGCGCGTTGTACAGATGTTCATTGTCCCACTGCTCCACGCCCTCAAACGCAAGTTTTACTTTGGGCAAGACTTCGCGCGCGGTGTCGGGATCGGTTTTTTGCTTTTGATTGACGTACAATTCGTTGTCGAAGGCGGGAAATTCTGCCAAGAAGCGCAATTTGTCCTCTATCTCCGCAAAAGTTTCGATACGACTTTGAATAAGCTTACACACGAGCGTTTTGTCAAAATTTTTGAGGTAGCATTTTTCTATCCAAGGCGTAGCGTATTCGGCAAAAGCCTCGGGTGTCATTTCCTTGATGTACAAAGAGTTGAGCCAGGCAAGCTTGAGCGGATCGAAAATGGAAGGACTTTTGTTGATGCCCGAAATGTCGAACTTGGCAAGAAGTTCGTTAAAACTCATCTTTTCCGTATCGTCCTTGGGCGACCAACCGAGAAGCGCGATGTAATTGATTATCGCGTCTTTGAGGAAGCCCTGTTTGATAAGATCCTCGTAGCTTGCGTCGCCGTTGCGCTTGGAAAGTTTGTGTTGCGCGTCCTTCATTATCGGGGGCATGTGTATGTACATAGGGCGCTCCCAACCGAACGCGTCATAAAGAAGATTGTATTTGGGCGTGCTACTGAGATATTCTATCCCGCGCATTACGCAGTTGATAGCCATAAGGTGGTCGTCTATCACGTTGGCGAAGTTGTAAGTGGGCATGCCGTCCGACTTGATAAGTATCTGATCTTCCAATTCGCTGTTTTCTATCGTGATGTCGCCGTAAACGGCGTCATGATAGGTGGTACTGCCCTCTGTCGGCATGTTTTGGCGGATAACGTACTTGTCTCCGCGAGCAAGGCGCATTTCCACCTCCTCCTTGGACAAGTGCAGACAATGCTTGTCGTAACGACGGGCACCGTTGACGGCAGGAAGCGTTTCCAAACGCTCTTCACTGCAAAAACAGTAGTAAGCGTGCCCGCTTTCCACCAACTTTTTGGCATAATACAGATATTCGTCGGCGCGCTGACTTTGTATGTACGGACCGTAGTCTCCGCCCACATCAGGTCCCTCGTCGTAGATCAAGCCCGTTTCTTTGAGCGTACGGTAAATGATCTCCACCGCGCCCTCTACATAACGACCTTGATCAGTGTCCTCGATACGCAAAATAAATTTTCCGTTGTTCTTTTTTGCGTAGAGATAGGAATACAATGCCGAGCGCAGTCCGCCTATGTGCAAATATCCCGTGGGACTGGGGGCAAATCTTGTGCGTAGTTGTGTCATATTGTTCCTCACTTGAGAGTATTTTTGTATTTCGATTGTATCGCGTCGATAGTTCCGTGGGCAAAGTAACTGTAATATTCGTTTCGCTCGTTAAAAATAATGTGTTCCAACAAAACCACATCGACTCCTGCAAGCGCAAACGCAAGTCTTTCGGTGAAGCGGTCGTCCTCTTCGCTTGGCTCGCACACTCCGCTGACGTGACAGTGAAAAAGCACCACGCCCGCGGCGCCCGTGCGCATTGCCGTGGCGACTATTTGCTTGTTGTCCGCAAATACGCGCTTCATGCTGTCGGAAGTTATCTCCTCGCGGAAAATAAACCGCGTTGCGTAGTCCACATACACTATCACAAGGCGTTCGGAGTAGCTTTCGACAAGCAAACTTTGAGAATATTCTATTATCGACTTCAAGCCGTCCAAAGGGACTTTGCACACATCGCTGCGTTTGTAGCGACGCCAAACTTCTTTGAGCACCGCAAGATTGCACGCCGTTGCCTCGCTTACTCCCTCAACCGTCATAAGCTGTTGAGGCGAAGCGTTGAGCACGCCCGCAAAGGATCCGAACTTGTCCAACAGCGTGTGCGCCAACTTGTTTGTGTCCTTGCGTGGCAGATATTGAAAGAGCAACAGCTCCAACACTTCGTGGTCCTGAAAGGAGTCCAATCCTTCCTTTATCATGCGTTCGCGAAGGCGTGCGCGATGTCCGTCGTTTTCGTGTGCCATATTTCTTCCTCGTGCGTAAACTCGCATAAAAATTTTTGTGCGCGAGCGTTTATATAATAGCACAATATCTCAAATTTGTGTATAATATAAGATATAAAAACGAAAAATAACCCGACCAACCCCGAAGCAGACGGGCGCAAACCCCGACAAACACGGTTTGCAACAATGCGGACGGGCGTCAGGTCTAACGGAGATCAAAATGAAACAAGCGCAAAAATTACTTAACGAACAATTTGACGAAATGGTAGCGACACTGCAAAAAACGGTCGGTTTCAACACCGAAAAGGGCGAACCTTTGCCAAACGCGCCCTTTGGAACAAACGTGAGGCAATGTCTCGACTATGTGCTGGAACTTGCCCGATCTTTCGGATTGCAGACCTACGACTGCGACGGCTATGCGGGACACGCCGATCTTGCGGGAACGGGAAAGGACGTCTTGGGCATACTGGGACACCTTGACGTCGTCCCTGCCAAGTCGGAAGAATGGCAATATCCGCCGTTTGGCGGAGAGATCCACGACGGAAAACTGTACGGGCGCGGAACAATGGACGACAAAGGTCCCATGATCGCCTGTCTGTTTGCCGTAAAGGCGCTAAAAGAGTCGGGATTTGTGCCTCAAAAGACCGTTCGGCTGATATTCGGTTGCGACGAAGAGAGCGGAATGCAATGCGTAGAACACTATTTCTGCAAGATGCCCTACCCCACGGTCTCCTTTTCGCCGGACGGAGATTTTCCTGTGATAAACCGCGAAAAAGGCATCTATCAATTTGACGTCGTGTGCGGAAAACTGCCACATGGGGTAAAGATTTTTGCAGGAGAGCGCGCAAACGTCGTACCCAGCGCATGCAGAGCGGAAAGCCCCGTCCTTTTGAATACGGAGGGCGTTTCGCGCACGGAAAACAACGGCGTCTACGTCTACACGTCAACGGGCAAATCGGCGCACGGAAGCACGCCCGACGAGGGCATCAATGCCACGCATGTACTTCTCAAAGCGCTTGCCGAGGCGTATCCCGAAAACGAAACGCTCGGTTTCGTAGCAAATAAAGTGTGCGACACAAGCGGAAAGGCTTGGGGAATAGACCTTTGCGACAGTCAAAGCGGACGCCTCACATGCAACTTGGGAGTGTTGCGCACTGCCGAGAACGGAACGCTCACCGCGACGGTGGATATCCGCTTCCCCGTAACATACAGTTGCAAATATATGCACGATCTGTTGCGCGCCAACACGCCTCAACAATTTGAACTTAACGAGGCGCACGTCAGCGAGCCATTGCATGTTCCCTGCGACAGTCCGCTCGTCACCACGCTGATGGACGTTTACAACAGCATGATGGGCACGCAATTGGACCCTCTGGCGATAGGCGGAGGCACTTATAGCCGTTGCCTGCCCAACTGCGTCGCGTTCGGCCCCCTCTTCCCCAACGAAGAGCAAACGATACACATGCCCAACGAAGCCATCTCGCTAAACAATTTGCGAACTATGGCAAGCCTGTATCTCGAAGCAATCTATCGTTTGGCAAAGTGACTGCACGCAAAAAACGCGTTTGTCGCACAGGACAAACGTACCAAGTCTGCAACAAGGGCTGTCGCGCCAAATCTTTTAGACTCTTTGTCAAGTGTTTCGGAACAATGAAAAATTATAAGAGGGCGGTTACATTGACGCGCAGGTCGCCACAAGGGTGAAAATTTCGTTCTCGCCACTATGCGTTACGCGCGTACCGCACGATCGAATTTCGATTTGTTATAAAGGCGCGCGTTCGCACGTTGTCGCTTTCACACCCCAACATTTATTACAGAAACCCTTTTGTGCAAAGGACATCAAAAAAACGGCTTGAAAAGTTCAATTTCAAGTCGTTTTTTTGTATAACCTTTCGTTTCTTTTGTTGTTTATTCAGTCAATACGCGACAACCCGTCCTTTTTATTATAGGCGCTTGCGCAAAAAATTTTGCGCCACGGTGCTGTTTGGAGCTATCGAGTACGACCGACCAACGCGTCGATTTTACTATTTTTTCTCTTTCAGCAACTCGACGATCTCGCACAAAAGTTCTTGTTCCGTCTTGGGCGCATTGGCTTTGGCTTCTTCGTCGGCAATTCTTTGAGCCTCTTCCTGTTCGGCTCTTTTTTGGCTTGCCACGTCGAGGATTTCGCCTATCGTCTTGCCTTCACGGCGAAGAGCGCGAACTTCTTCCTTGGTAAGCGGAGCAAATTTGCCTTTTTGCTTGTTAACGTTGTCGTGCAGGCTGTTGATTGCCTTGATTATTAAGAACAGCACCAGCGCAATAAGCAGGAAGTTGATAATGGCGGTTATAAACGCACCCCAATCGATGTAGATGGAGTTGGCAAGGTCGATCTCCGTCGTACTGCCCTCTACATATGCCGTGTGCAAATAGGTGTAGATGTTTTCCAACCCCTTACCGCCCGTAATGGCAAACAATACCCAATTGATGAGAGGCATCAAAATTTGGTTGGTGAGCGCCGTTACGATAGCACTGAACGCACCGCCGATAATAACGCCGACTGCCATGTCGATGACGTTTCCGCGGGTGATAAATTTTTTGAATTCACCGAAAAACTTTTTCATAATTTCTCCTTTTTGTAAAATTTTTTATTACTTATTAAGTATAGCACCGCCCCCGCTTATTTGCAAGCGCTTGACGCAAATTGCCCTCCACAACAGAACATTGTCCGCCCAAAACGACAACTTTTTTCCGCTTGCGCCCCTCCGTCAACAAGATTGCCAAAGAATTCGCGCAATCGGTTGCAAAAAAATAAGATATCGGGTATAATAGTTGTGCAATAGGATACAAACGCGCATTGTTGCATGCGATCGCTTGTGCGCGACGCATAATTATGCCGACATTGAGCAAATGTATCTAACGAGGTGTAGCGCAGTTGGGGCGACGCGTTTAGCAAACACCACTGTGCGGTGTTTGTAGCCAAAGTCCACAAGAGCTATGCTCGCAGTGCGAGCAGGGTTCCCGTGCGAATGAATATTCGCATGGGTGAAGGAGCAACTGAGCCGTCAGCGGAACCGAGTGTGCTTGCACGCTTGGTGATGACAAGCGAATGTTGCGACGTGGGTGCTACCAACTGCTATATAGTAAGTCACTATATGCAAAAAGTAAAAACTAAATATCGAGGTGTAGCGCAGTTGGGGCGACGCGTTAAGCAAACACCACTTTGCGGTGTTTGTAGCCAAAGCCCACAAGAGCTATGCTCGCAGTGCGGAAGCGCCTTGGGTGCTACCAACTGCTATCGAAGGAATTATTGTATAAAAAGAGAATATGTATCTAACGAGGTGTAGCGCAGTTGGGGCGACGCGTTAAGCAAACACCACTGTGTGGTGTTTGTAGCCAAAGCCCACAAGAGCTATGCTCGCAGTGCGGAAGCGCCTTGGGCGCTACCAACTGCTATATAGTAAGTCACTATATACAAAAAGTAAAAACTAAATATCGAGGTGTAGCGCAGTTGGTAGCGCGCTTGGTTCGGGACCAAGAGGCCGCTGGTTCGAGTCCAGTCACTTCG
>CANQJK010000040.1 GCA_947624235.1 uncultured Clostridia bacterium
CGCTTGACACTGTCGGTAACGACAGCGCTAGACAGATAACCGTCCAATACAGAACTCGGCTTACAGACTGAACTCTTGCTTTTTTTTGTGCGTTCGGCGAAAAAAAGCGTTTAGCCCTATCCGTTTCGACGTACAAAAACCTGCGCCTTGTGCTATCGAGGCGCTTTTTTGTTGCCAAAAACCGCATTATTTGATACAATACATTCGATCATGGAAATTATCAAACTGGATAACGTAAGCTACTATTACAAGTCGTACAACGATGACGGCACGTTTGGACAAGCTGTCGGCGTCGAGGGCGTCACACTCTCTATCGAAGAGGGTAGTTTTGTCGCGCTTGTAGGACACAACGGTTGCGGAAAAAGCACGCTTGCCAAGTTGTTGAACGGCTTGCTGATACCCCAAAGCGGTGTGGTCACAGTCAACGGATTGGACACGGCGGGCAAGGACAACATTTTCGAAATACGCAAAAACGTCGGAATGGTCTTTCAAAACCCCGACAATCAGATGGTTGCAAGCATTGTGGAGGAGGATGTCGCTTTCGGACCGGAAAATTTGGGCGTACCTCAACCGGAAATCGTGGAACGCGTCAACGACGCATTGGAACAGGTGGGGATGTCGGAGTACGCAAAGCGTTCACCGCACAAGCTCAGCGGAGGGCAAAAACAGCGCATTGCAATAGCGGGCGCGTTGGCGATACGTCCCAAAGTGCTTGTTTTGGACGAATCCACGGCAATGTTGGATCCTCTCGGGCGAAAAGAGGTGTTGAAAGTTGCCCACGAACTCAACGCCAAGGGAATGACGGTGATACTTATCACGCATTTTATGGAGGAAGTGCTGGATTGCGACAACGTTATAGTGATGAACGGCGGACATGTGGTGCGCACAGGCGCTCCAAACGACATTTTTGACGACAGCGACCTGTTGAGCAATGTGGGGCTAAAAGCGCCACGCACGGTGGAGCTTGCGCATAAGTTGCGACAGGCGGGTTTTGACGTTGACGAGCACGAAAGCGTCGCGCACAAGTTGGGAGGTGACGTATGTCGAGAGCTGAAAAAGTAGCCGTTCCCAAGACGGAATTGCCCCAAAACGTCGCTATCTACGCGCACGGTCTCGATTTCACATATAACCCCAAATCTCCGTTTGCCAAGCAGGCGTTGTGCAATGTGGATGTGACCATCGAAAAGGGCGAATTTGTCGCCATAGTGGGACACACGGGTAGCGGAAAAACCACGTTTGTGCAACATCTCAATGCCTTGATACGGGTGCAAAAGGGAGAATTGACCGTGCTCGGACACGACCTTTCCGTGCGCAAGCCCGATTTGAAGGCGTTGAGGCGACAGGTGGGAATGGTGTTTCAATACCCCGAGTACCAACTTTTTGCCGATACCGTACTGGACGACGTGTGTTTCGGACTGAAAAATTTCGGTATCGAAAAGGACAAGCGGGAACAAATGGCAAGGGACGCGCTGGAATTGGTGGGCTTGGACTTCGACTCGGTAAAAGCCAAGTCGCCTTTCGACCTGTCTGGAGGAGAAAAACGTCGCGTTGCGCTGGCAGGAGTGCTTGCCATGAAACCGCAAATACTTGTAATGGATGAGCCGACGGCGGGTTTGGATCCGCGCGGAAAAGAGGAAATACTTTCTCTCGTAAGTCAACTCAACCGCGAAGAAAATATCACGGTGATAATGGTGTCGCACGATATGAACGAAGTGTTCGAAAACGCCAAGCGCGTGTTGGTGTTTCGCGACGGCAGGTTGGACTACGATCTGCCCCCGAGAGAGTTGTTCCGCAAGGAGGAGGAGATCGCGTCCATGAATTTGGAGGTGCCCTCCATGGCGATGTTTCTCAACGAATTGGAGCGTAGCGGTTTTGCGATAGAGGACGATTGCTTGACGGTAGAAGAAGTGTTTCAAGCCGTTCTCCGTTTGAAGGAGGCGCGCGATGCTTAAAGACGTTACCTTTGGACAATACTACGAGACGGATTCCTTTGTGCACCGCATGGACGCTCGCGTCAAGCTTGTGCTAACGCTTTTGTTCATGGTGGGGATATTCTTTGTTCAAAGTTTTGCCGTTTTCGGATTTGTGGCGGTGTATTTGGGCATTGTGATAGCGGTTGCACGCGTACCGTTGCGTTCGGTGCTTCGCTCTGTCAGGGGAATAGTCGTTTTCCTCATGTTGACGGTCATCATCAACATATTTTTCAACAAAGACGGCACTGTTTTGTGGAGTTGGCGCAAAATTGTGATAACCGACGAAGGACTTAAATTTGCGGGCAAAATGTTTTTGCGTTTGACCTTTTTGGTGATAGGATCCTCAGTTTTGACGTTGACCACAACGCCCGTGGATCTCACTCATGCCGTGGAGAGTTTGCTCAAACCGCTTCGCGTCATACGCTTTCCCGTGCACGAATTTGCACTTATCATGAGCTTGACGTTGAGTTTTATCCCCAGCCTAATAGAGGAGACGGACCGTATCATACGCGCGCAAAAGGCACGCGGAGCCGATTTCGATACGGGTGGACTTGTCAAACGCGCCAAGGCGTTTGTGCCGATACTCATACCGTTGCTTGTGGGAGGTTTTCGCAGGGCGGAAGAACTTGCCAACGCAATGAACAGTCGTTGCTACGAAGGAGCAAAAAAACGCACGCGCATGCGAGTGATGAAGCCCACTTGGCGCGATCTGATCGCAAGCATATTTGCGGTGGTGTTTTTTGCAGGCGTATTTACGCTGTTTGCAATGCGCGACAGTTGGAATGTGATCACTTGGTTGTATTATTGAGAATTCGATATCATGACAAAGATCAAACTGACAATAGAATATGTCGGCACAAACTTTTGCGGATGGCAAAGTCAGCCAAGTCGCAACTCCGTGCAGGACGCGGTGGAGCAGGCGTTGGGCAAGTACTTCGATTGCGAGTTTGTCCGAGTGTATGCGGCAGGTCGCACTGACGTGGGAGTCCATGCCAAAGGGCAGGTGGCACATTTCGTCACAGACAAGGACGTCAATTGTTACAAGTTGTGTTTGGGCGTCAATCTTGCTTTGCCCGACAGCGTTGCCGTAACCCATGCGGAAAAAGTGCCCGACCAATTTGACGCGCGTTTTTCGGCAATTTCCAAAACGTATTGTTATAGGGTGTACATTTCTTCTACGCGCAGACCTTTGTTGGATACAGACCACGTTCAGTTGTATCGTCCGTTGGACGTTGACGCAATGCGCAAAGCGTCTGAACTGTTGGTGGGCACTCACGATTTTTGTGCTTTTCAAAAGACGGGCAGTAATCTCAAAGGTACCGTTCGCACGGTAAACAGTTTTGATATCTGCCAAACGGACGACGTTATCGTCTTTACCGTAAACGGCAATGCCTTTTTGTACAATCAAGTGCGTATTATGTGCGGTCTGCTTGTGGAAGTGGGCAAGGGAAAGTATTCCTTGCAGGACGTACAAACAATGCTAAACGGCACAAAACTCAAATTTCGCACTTTGCCCGCCAAGGGGCTTACCTTGGAAAAAGTCTATTATTGACAAAACGACTATGACAAACAAAAACAAAATTATCTGCCGAGCTGTATTTTATGTTCTTATCGTCGTAACTGTCGGTTGTCTTGTTGCTGCGCTGTGTCTTTTGAGCGATTCAACGGCATACACGGTGCTGTTTTGCATTGTCGGCGCAACGTTTTTGGCACAGCCCGTCACGGCAACGGCGATATTTTTCAACAAAAAAACCGACTTGAACGGGTTTGCCGAGTGGGGCACATCGTTGGAGATATCGCTGATAATCGTGCTTTTGATCGCGCTTTTGCCCCTTTGTGTGGTTATGTTGATAGTTGACAACGTCATTCAACGTCGCCTGCGCAAACAGGAACAAAATTAGTGGCGCGCAAGTTTGACATTAGCGTCGCCTTGTGATAATATTATAAAAAAGAGGTAAGTACAAAGATCTGCAAACTTTTGAAATTGTGTAACAGACGCACGGAGTGATACGCTTATGCCGACATGTGTCAGTCGGTAATTTTACAGAGTGTTTGTGCGTCCTCAATCGTTTGCGGACGCCTTTTTTATGTCGTTAGAGGGTTGCGTTAAATGCCGATAGGGCAAGTATTTGCCTTTGGGGTGAAAGGATGAAGTATTTATTGAATTTTATAAAACCCCACAAAAAATCCATTGCACTGCTTATGTTGTTGTACGCCGTGCAAACGCTTTGCGCGCTCTTTTTGCCCTATGTGATGTCAAATATAGTGGAATACGGTATCAGACAACAGGATATGCCCTATATCTGGAAAGAGGGCGCAATTATGATAGCGCTTTCGGTGGGAGCGTTGGCGGTAGCGTTGATTACTAATAGCATTAGCAGTAAGTTTTCGTCGAAGCTTTCTGTAAATATACGCAAACAAGTGTTCAACAAGGTAAACTCTCTCAGTTTCGAACAGTTTTCCGAAATCGGTACGGGCAGTCTCATCACTCGCACGACGGATGACGTCGGTTGGATAGAAGAAACGGTCGTTCAGTTGCCTTATGTATTGATAAGCGCACCCATGTTTTTTGTGGGAGGCGTGGTGCTGTCGTTCAAGGGAGATTGGTTGTTACCGCTCATTCTTTTGGCTGTATCATTGGCGGTGCTTGTCGTTACCATGCTTGTGTCCTGGAATCTCGAAAAGTATTGGCAACGCGGAGAAGAATTTACCGACGTTCAAAACCGCATAGTACGCGAACGCCTTTCGGGGATAAGAGTAGTGCGCGCTTTCGACAGAGAGGAATACGAACATCAACGTACCAAGCGCGCCACATCTGAAATGTGTAACAGTTTCATAATGGGCAACACCATCAGCGGTATCATAGGTCCGATCGCGTCTCTTTTGCTCAATGTCGCCACCGTGGCAGTTATCTATGTGGGAGCAACACGTTTGCAAAGTAACGTTGCGCTAAAAGCCGGAGACATCATCGCAACGATACAGTATATTGCGCTCATTGCCAATGCGGTGCTCATTTTGTCTTGGTCAATATCCTTTATTCCCCACGTCAAGGTCAGCTTGAAACGCGTGGGCGAAATTCTCGACATCAAAAACAACGGCAACGAAGGTTCTCTCGGTTTCAAGTCGGACGGTAGCATTGCCTTAAACAATGTAAGCTTTTCCTATGCCGAGGCGCACGCCAACGCATTGACGGATATTACGCTAAATGTAAATAGCGGAGAGGTGGTGGGTATCATCGGCGGAACGGGTAGCGGAAAAACGACGTTGGTAAAGCTTTTGATGTATTTTTATTCTCCAAATTTCGGCACGATTGCTTTGGGCGGGCGAAATTACGACGAGTTAAATCCTGCAACCGTACGCGACAATATATCTGTTGCATTGCAAAAGAGTACCATTTTTCAAGGCACCGTTGCGGATAACGTCCGTATGGGCAGATCGGACGCCACGGACGAGCAGGTAACGGAAGCATTGCGCGTTGCTCAAATGGAAACTTTTGTCAAAAGCAAAGAGCAAGGGATCAACTTTGTTCTTGCGCAATCGGGGAGTAACTTGTCAGGCGGACAAAAACAGCGCATAAACATTGCTCGAACGATATTGAAAGATGCCTCCGTGTATGTGTTTGACGACAGTTTTTCCGCTTTGGATTATCTGACGGAAACAAATTTGCGCAGGTCGCTCAACGGTTATTTGAAGGGCAAAACGCAGATCATTATTACTCAACGTGTTGCAACGGCTATGCGGTGCGACAAGGTGATAGTATTGGATGCGGGACGCGTTGTCGGCGTGGGAACACATCAACGGTTGCTTGACGAATGCGATACCTATCGTGAAATTTATTTCAGCCAAATGGGCGGTAACGTAAATGAGTAAAAAATCCTCTTCTAAATACGGTTTGATGCGCACGGTGGGCAGGCTGATAAGAGACATACGTCCCATAGCCTGGGCAATAGTTATTGCAGGTTTTGTGTGTATATGTTCGGTGATGTTGTCCGTTATTTCCCTCGAAGTGGTAGGCAAGCTTACGGATGTGCTTTACGAATTCGGTCAAAACGGCATTGCCATAAATATGGACCGCGTTCTGAAACTCAGTCTTATCGCTTTTGCGTCCTACTTGGGTTCCGCGTTGACGTCCATGTTGAGAGTTTTGCTTACAACAAACATCACGTCGCGTTTTTACACAAAGGGAATGCGTATCAGGATAAGCGACAAGCTCACCCGTTTGCCCATATCCTATTTGGACAGTACGTCGCACGGCGAATTGCTTTCGCGAATGATGAACGATGTTTCCAATATGTCAAACACTATCTATGTGATAATAGACACCGTAATAGACGGCTTTGTGCGCATATCGATAATAACTTACTTTATGTATGCCGTACATTGGGTATTGGCAACTGCGGTCATCGTGTTTGTCCCGCTTTCCGTTGCCTTGTCTGCCTTCATTTCTTCCAAAAGCGAGAAAAGCTGGCACGAATTCCGCAAAGTCAACGGCGATGTTTACTCTTTCATAGAGGAAGATTTCAGCGGTTTTGACGCAGTAAAAGCCTTTAATCTTGAAACAAAGCAAACTTCGCGGTGTGATGTGCTTTTGGATTTATATGGCGAAAAAATGCAAAGGGGCCATGTGCTCAGCGGTTTGATACAGCCGATAATTGCATTTACCGACAATATTGCCTATGTCGCCGTTTGCATTTTGGGAGGCATTCTCGCCGTCAAAAACATTGTAAGCGTGGGTGACGTGGTAGAGATAATATTGTTTGCCAAAATGTTTGCCGGTCCCCTCGAAAGCATTGCCAACGGTATGGGATCGGTTCAGCACACATTGGCTTGCGCAAATCGCGTGTATCAACTGTTGGACGAAGAGGAAGTGTCCGTCCAAACGGGCAATGCTCCGCAGGGAGAGGGCGAAGTGGTATTCAGTCATGTCGGGTTTTCTTACGACGGAGTTCATTCTGTCATTCGCGACCTGAGTTTTTCCGTAAAGCCAGGTCAAAAAGTGGCAATTGTCGGACCGACAGGCGGAGGCAAAACGACTATCGTCAATTTGCTTATGCGTTTTTACGACGCGGACAGCGGAACAATAACGGTTGACGGAACGGATATATCCACTGTGGACAAAGCACAGCTACGCAGTTTGTTTGGAATGGTATTGCAAGATACCTGGTTATTCAACGGCACTGTATACGACAACATTGCCTATGGCAAACCGGGAGCGTCGCTCGACGAAGTCGTGTGCGCCACTCAGCAGGCAAAGGCGGATAGTTTTATCGACGCTCTTCCGCAGGGCTACAACACCGTTATCAACGAGGAATCCACTAACATAAGTGGTGGACAAAAGCAATTGTTGACCATCGCGCGCAGTTATCTTGCAAATCGCAAAATGCTGATCCTCGACGAGGCGACAAGCAACGTGGACACTCGCACCGAATTACTCATACAGGACGCAATGGATCGATTGTTGATAGGACGAACCAGTTTTGTTATTGCACATCGTCTCTCCACAATTGTAAATGCCGATATCATATTGGTTGTGAACAACGGCGAAGTGGTAGAACAGGGCACTCATTCCGAGCTTATGGCATTAAACGGATTCTATGCAGAAATATATAACAGTCAGTACAGCCTGATATCGGGTTGATATTTGACGTTCGAATATCGCGCCGATAGCGTTTGCGTTTTATTGTAACAAAAGAAATAGTGTGGTATAATGTTTTCAATGTCAACCGCATTTCGTTCTCCAAGCCAATTTACTGCAATATCCCTTTCGGGCGTCTAGTTGCAGTGAGTTCGAAAATTCGGATACCTGTGTTTCGAACAGATCGTCGCGAAGTTTAACGGCAAGTACCGAATATTTACTACGAAAAGTGCGTTGGCAGTGAGGACGCAATAGTAAACAGGAAAGAAAATGGCAAAAAAATCTTTGCGTGCACGTTTGGCATCGCTGATAATACGTTACAAATTCAAAAGACCGCGTAGCGCAAGTTTGGACAAGCTTACAAAGCAATTCGACAAACAAAAGTCGCTTGGCGAACGCCCCTATGTTTTTCCGAGATCCGTCAAGTTGCGTTCCGATGCGGAAAAAAGCCGTCTTTACGATATGGACGTCTACACATTGAGAGGACACGATTTTTGCAAAAAGACCGTTCTCTTTTTTAGCGGTAGCGGATATGTCCACGGACCGATGAAATATCATTGGCTTTTTTGCGACCGTCTGGTGGCTCAGTGCGCAGTGAAGGTCGTTTTTCCCATCTATCCTCTTGCGCCTTTTCACAGTTACAGGGACATGTACAAAGTCATGGTACCGTTCTACAACGACTATGTATCCGCTCATCCCGACGAAAAGATCATATTTGTCGGAGATTCCGCAGGCGGAGGCTTTGCGCTTGCGTTTTACGAATATGTTTTGGAACACGGTATGCCCTGCCCGATCAAGGTGATAGCGTTGTCTCCGTGGGTGGATATAACTACAAGCAATGCCGAGATCGAAGCGTTGAGCGGATGTGACGCTATGCTTGTTCAGCGCACCGCGCAATTGTGGGGCAGACTTTGGGCGGACGGCGACGATATGACAGACTACAAGTTAAGCCCGTTATATTACCAAAGTCCCGAAAAATTGACAAATGTACACATCGTTATCGGCACCGACGATATTCTCTATCCCGACGTATTGGCTTTCTACGGCAAAATCAGCAATAACGACGGTTGCACGCTAACCGTCGGAGACAAAATGAATCACGATTATCCGCTGTATCCCACGATCATTCCCGAGACTAAGCGTGAACTGCAACACATCTACAAGTTGCTTGTTCATTGAAACTGTCGTCCCGATTTGAAATAATCGGCTACAAGGTTTTGCGGTGGAGTTTTGTGTCGGCGTTGAAAACAGCGGTTCGCTGTTGACAGGTCGTATCGGTCGCCTCTACGCGATAAGTTTGGAATAATACGCAATTATATGCACAAACTACCTCCAAAGGAAAATTTGGAGGTTTTTTATGAACAGACATATCAAAATAATGACGATCGTTTTGGCATTGGCAATGGCGGTATCAACGCTTGTGTCTTGCGGAATGTCCAACGATCCCAAAAAGACCAAGGAGGCTCTCGAAGAGAAAAATTACACCGTAGAAGCCATAATAGGCGACAACGACCTCGACGCACAGGCAGAGTTGGACAGCATGAGCGACGAAATGCACATCACAGCGGGCGAACTGGTGGCGGTCATTTCCGCGACAAAAGGAAATGTGGAAAACGATCTTCCCGAGAACTTCATCTACATTTACTACTTCAAAGACAGCAAAACGGCAAATAAATTTTGGGACGAAAACCAAGAGGACATTGGTAACATCAAATCTGAGTACAAGGACGCCACGGGCTTCGAGGTGAAAAAGGAGGGCTCCGTCGTCTATTTCGGCACTGCGCAAGCGATCAAAGACGCAAAATAATTTTAGCCAAACACCCCAAAAACTCAACATGGGGTAAAAAAACAAGTGGCTGTCGCGTTAATCGCACAAGCAACTACAAATAGGATCATTGCAAAAAAAACGACTTGAAATTAGTTTTTCAAGCCGTTTTTGATGTCGTTTTGTATAAAAGCTGTTTAATGCGACAGCCCCGTTTTTGATGCCATTTTTCACAAAAAGTTACATGCAACAAGCCGTTTGATGTCATTTTGAGCAGAAAGTTCCATGCAACAAGCCCGAGCTCGCGCAAATCGGTACGCGTAGCGCACAGAAGCGGGTTTTGTTCGTTTGTGTTGCAAAGCGTGTCGGGCTGAACTAAATCACCCATTCGCCGTCTCTGAACAGCGGAGTGACCGTGCCGTCGTAGCCGATACCGTCTATGTTGATATCTTTGGTGCCTACCATGAAGTCAACGTGTTGCAAGCTTTGGTTCATGCCGTGTTGGCGCAGTTGCTCTTCCGTCATTTCATTACCGCCCTTGACGGTGGTGGGATAGCTTGCTCCGAACGCAAGGTGACAGCTGGCGTTTTCGTCAAAAAGAGTGTTGTAAAACAGTATTCCGCTTTCCGCAATGGGGGAGTGTTTGCCGATAAGGGCAATTTCGCCCAAACTGAGAACGCCCTCGTCTGTTGTCAAAATGTTTTTGAGCGCCTCGTAGCCCACTCTTGCTTTGTAGTCTACAACTTTTCCTTTTTCGAAAGTGATCTCAAAGTCATCGATGATGTTTCCGCTGTTTACCAAGGGCAAGGCGTTTACCACCGTGCCGTCGATCTTGCGGTTGTGAGGCGCGGTAAATATCTCTTCCGTAGGCATATTTGCGGTAAAGGACACTCCGTCCTGTCCCTCTTCTTCGGCGGCGATCCATTGGTGATCTGTCGCCAGTCCCACGCGCAGATCCGTCCCGCGACTGTTGGTAAGGTGAATGTACTCGAAGTTGTGTTGATTGAGAAAGCTTGCTCTGCGACGCAACGTTGCGATGTGTTGCTTCCATGCCTCGGTGGGATCGGGTGCGTCCAAACGCATTATGCGCCCTATGGCGTCCCACATCTTGTCCACGGCTGTTTCGGCGTCCTCATGCGGAAACACCTGTTTAGCCCAAGCGGTGGTGGGTATGGACACTATCGTCCAGCGCAGATAGTTGCTCATTGTGGCATTGCGAAATTCCTTGTTTGCCTGCATGTTGGCAAGATTGCTTGCTTTCAGCTTGTCGGGATCGCAACCTTTAAGTATGTTGGGATCTCCCGCCGAAATGGATATGAGGCATACGTTGTGCTCTATGTAGTACTTATTTTGCGCAAGCAAGTAGTCGGGCACTTCGCAAAGCGTCTCTTTGCTTGCTCCCAGCATGTTTATACGTCCGAGAACCTCGTCGCGCCATTGCATATGCACATATTTTGCCCCGAATTCGTACGCCTTTTTTGCAATGAGATGCGCAAAGTCACTGCATTGAACGTCGCAACGGATAACTACTTCCTGATTTGGTTGCATGTTTGCGCCCACCCGTACGGCAAGTTCGGCAAAGTTTTCCAATTGTTGTTGTGTAAGCATTGTTTTTTCTCCTGTGGATCGATCGCCTACAACGCGCTCGACCGTAATTTTGTAATGCTATCATTATACATTTTTACTTGCGCAAAGTCAACAAAACGTCGTTGCCAAATAGTGGAATTTGTAGTACAATACATTTGAGTTAGCGCTTGCCTGCTCAAATCGTATCGTAACATAGGCAAATTTTGCGTCGGCGCGAAAAATGCAGGCAACACAATTTATCAAACGCTCCCTGCGACAGGGAAAAAGGAGAAAAGTATGAATACAAGTGATCCCACGGCAGTCATCACAATGAAAAACGGCAAAAAGATAACGTTGGAACTGTTTCCCGACGTTGCGCCCAACACGGTCAACAATTTCATTGCGCTTGCAAACAGCGGTTTTTACGACGGCTTGACCTTTCACCGCGTCATACGCGGATTTATGATCCAAGGGGGCTGTCCTCTCGGAAACGGCACAGGCGGACCGGGTTACGGCATTGAGGGCGAGTTCAAACAAAACGGCTACTACGGCAACGATTTGCGTCACGAACGCGGAGTCATTTCCATGGCGCGCGCTTCCGATCCCAACAGCGCGGGAAGCCAGTTTTTCATCATGCACGCCGACGCACCTCACCTCGACGGCGCATATGCGGCCTTTGGCAAAGTGACGGAGGGCATGGACGTAGTGGACGAGATCGCCGACGAATACACGGATTTTCGCGACCGCCCTTACAGCCCGCAGATAATGGCTTCTGTGCGCGTGGATACTCACGGACGCACCTATCCCTTGCCCGTAAAGGTGTAGACACGCTTTCGGCAAGATTTTGCCCGCTACTTGCGTAACATAGTTATCTTTGGCGCTGTCGGAGTTTACTATGCCACGCATAGGCGGGGCATAGTGGCGCATAACGATAGCAAAAGGCGCGCCAAAATCGTGCATTTGTTTTCCAAAAGGCGTGTTTGCGTCGCTTGGCGTTCAACGGAGTTTTGGCGCTTTTTTTCGACATACGCAAAGACTTGAATGGGAAATGGTGTGACATCGTGTTTTCGTCGTTCGGCGAGCGCGATGTGGGTGTGACATTGTTTCATAATGTTTCATATTTGCGAAAAAAAATTATTTATTTTATTTTTCAAAAACCCCCTATTTGACACTTTACAAAATAGCGCAAATTTGTTAATCTATATTACAGACATAGTATGGAGAGCCAAAGATGAAAGTTATTTCCAGCGATCTGCTTCGCGGTCACATTGACACATTTGTTTTGTCCGCTTTGTTGGACGGAACGAAGTACGGCAATGAGATACGCAAGTTCATCGCCCAAAAGACCAATAATTTGTACGTTCCCAACGAACAAAGCCTCTATTCGGCATATCACCGATTGGAGGATATGGAATGTATCAAGGGATATTGGGGCGAAAACATAGGTGCAACGCGCAAGTACTACACGATAACGGAAAAGGGGCGCAACATGTACGCCGTCAACAAGCGTGAGTGGGAAAACGCCAAGATCTTGATAGACATTTTGATAAAGTGATCGGGTAAATATGGATTTCAGCGAAATTGCCGTTTATACAACATCTGAGTGCGCGGAGTTGGTTGCCTACTTCCTGCAAGAGGTGTGTATGGACGGCGTCAGTATTTTTGACATAAAGGACCTGTACGACGGCAACAGTTGGGACTACAAGGAAGAGGGTATCGAGCTTAACTACGATCCCGAGGTCGTCGTAAAAGGCTACTGCAACACAGAGGACACGGAACGTGTTCTCCGTTTTTTACGCGAAAAGTTTTCCTCTCTCGCCAACGCGGGAAGTCTCAAAATCGTTGTTTCCACTGTGGACGGCAACGCTTGGGTAGACAAGTGGAAGGAGACTTTTCGTCCTATCGAAACGGACAAGCTCGTCATTTGTCCCGAGTGGCAAAGCGTTCAAACGGACAAAAAAGTGTTTTTGATGGATAGCGGAGTCGCATTTGGCACGGGACAGCACGAAACCACCTTTATGTGCCTGCAATTTGCCGAAGAATTGCCTTTTGACGGCGCAAAGGTTTTGGATATCGGTTGCGGAAGCGGTATTCTCGGTTTGTGCAGTTTGCTTTTGGGCGCGGATAACGCTGTGCTGGTGGATATCGACAGTCAGGCGACGGATATTGCCCTGCACAATGCGCAGATCAACGGGCTTTCCGAAAGAGCGGAGATAAAAACGGGCAATTTGGTGGATGTTACGGAGGGCAAATTCGACGTGGTGTTCGCCAACCTCACGGCGGATATTTTGCAATTGCTTTTTGCCGATATATCCAAGGTGGTGCATGTCGCAACCAAGGTGGTGCTGAGCGGTATTTTGGATAGCAAACTGGACGGCATCGTCGAGTTGTACTCAACGCTGTTCAAAGTTACGTCCGTCAAGCAACGCGGAGAGTGGCGAGCGCTTCTGTTGGAGGCAAAGTAGATGAAGGTCGCGGTATTTACTCTCGGTTGCAAAACCAATCTGTACGAGAGCGGACAAATTATCGCGGCGTTTACGCAGGCGGGATACGAGGCGGTTCACGGCTTGGAACCTGCCGACGTGTTTGTGCTAAACACATGCGCCATCACCAAGGAGGCGGAGCGCAAGTCGCGTCAGGCGGTGGAACGCGCCCGCAAGCTCAATCCGCATTGCAAAATTGTCGTTGTGGGGTGCGCGGTACAAAAAAATGCCGAACAATTCGCCGATTTGGACAACGTCATTTTTGTCAAGGGCGTTGCCGACAAAACGGCTATCGTAGGCGAAATTGAGCGAATGGGGGCGAATTCGCAACAAATTCCCCCTTTGGCAGACGACGCTGTTTTCGCAATGCAGGAGCGTACGCGCGCCTTTGTCAAGATACAGGACGGTTGCAACAATTTTTGCAGTTATTGCATAGTGCCCTATTTGCGCGGGCGCAGTCGCAGTCGCAAGATCGCCGACGTAGTAAGCGAAGTAAAACAGGCGCACTCTGCCGAAACGGTGCTTATAGGCATCGACATTTCTCAATTCGGCAAGGATAACGGCGAAAGTCTTTCGCAACTTATGGACGCATTGCGTGGCGTTGACACACGCATAAGATTGGGCAGTTTGGAAGCGCGCGTAATTACTCCCGAACTGTTGCAAAGTCTGTCGCGTATCGACTTTTGTCCGCATTTTCATTTGAGTTTGCAATCAGGTTGCGACTCTGTGCTTGCGCGCATGAATCGCAAATATACCACCGAACAGTACTACAACGCCGTGACCGCCATTCGCAAGGTGTTTCCGTCGGCTTCCGTCACAACGGATATTATCGTGGGCTTCTGTGGAGAAACGGAGGAGGAATTTCAAACCACTTGCCGTTTTGTGCAAAAGGTGGATTTTGCGGATATACATGTGTTTCCCTATTCGCCGAGAGAGGGCACCGTTGCTTACAAGTGGGCGGATGTGGACAGCGAGACCAAAGCGCGTCGCGTCGAGCAACTCGGGCAGATCAAGGCGCAACAAAAGTTGGCGTTTGCCAACCGGTTTGCGGGCAAGACGACGCAAGTGTTGGCGGAACGCAAGCGCAACGGATTGTGGGAAGGTTACGCAAGGGAATATTTGCGCGTCTATTTTGACGGCGAGTCGGCTGTGGGCAAAATAACGCAAGTAAAAATCATCGCGCCCTACAAAGACGGCGCCAAAGGAGAAACTGTATGAACAACTGTATTTTTTGCAAGATCGTAAATGGAGAATGTCCCTCGTATAAGATCTACGAGGACGACAAGGTGTACGCCTTTTTGGATATTGCCTGCGACGCGGTGGGACACACGCTCGTAGTGCCCAAAAAGCATTTTTGCAATGTTATGGATTGCGACCGAGAGTATCTCGACGCCGTCATTGACGCCGTGCAAAAAATCGCCGATCACTATGTAAAGGATTGCGGTTACGACGGCGTAAACATTTTCAACGCCAGCGGTGCAAGCGCGGAACAGTCGGTATTTCACCTGCATTTTCATGTGATCCCGCGCAAGTCGGGCGACGGCATGCGCATGTGGCCCCTCAACGAAAAGTACGATATCGATCTTGCCGAAGTTTGCAAAAAACTTGCTTTGTAACAATTGACAACGAGCAAGTAATATGGCATAATTATTGTGCTTGAAAAAGATGACTTTGAAAGCACAAAACCGTCAAGGCGCGGTATATGTCGGTGGCAAAGTCGTCTTGGCAAGCATATCACGGCGGTACTTTCCGAAAGGAGGCGAAAAAAGTCTATGGCAACCATCAAAGTAGGTGAAAACGAAACGTTGGACAGCGCACTGCGCCGTTTCAAGAGACGTTGCGCCCGCGACGGTATCAT
>CANQJK010000041.1 GCA_947624235.1 uncultured Clostridia bacterium
ACTGTTCGCAAATCTTCTCGTATCAGTTTGCCAACTACAAAGTAGCACGCTCGCATAATAGTCATTTCCTTTGGCACGCCGTATTTTATTACTGTGGTGGTATCGTTTAAACGACAACCAACATGCTGGCAAAGAAAGCATATTGCTTCCATCGCAAGGTCGTACCCGTTTGAAAAGTGGTAGTTGGGATTGTGGTTATTGTAGAATATATCGCTTATCAACCCACGATACAATTGCGTTACCTTGCTGTGGCAAAACATCTTGTCACTGCTTTTGGCAGACATAAGGGCTCATCTCACCGAGCCACTTCACATTGTCCGCTGTAATTACTTGTCTTTCATCGATTCTTGTCATTTTCTATTCCTCCGTCAAGATATTTGCCTTTCGGCAAGGACGGGAGGAGCGCAGCTCGGTGTAAGTTGGTATCTTGTATATCTTCTTGCAGACGTCAACGGCGAAGAATGAGCCAAGAAAAATTTGCATAACAAAAGTGCCGAACAGCATACTACTGCCCGACACTTTACTGTTTACGAATTATGAGCAAATTTTTCTCCCGTTGACGTCTGCGAGAGCCGTGCTACAACCAACCACCGAAAGGCAAATAGACGGAGGAATGAAAAGGAACGCCACAAGTTTACCTCACAACGTTCGCAAATACTTATCTATTGAGAAATAACAACACCGAACCAATCGTTGGCATAAAACAATACGAACCCAACAGTACTTGTCGGGTTCGTATTATTCTGCTTTGGCGGAGAAAGAGGGATTTGAACCCTCGCTACGCTAACCACGTACTACACCCTTAGCAGGGGCGCCCCTTCGGCCACTTGGGTATTTCTCCATGTTCCGGTTGCAAAATGCTATTTTGTTTGCTTGTTTATTCTACCACAAAAAAAGCCACAAGTAAAGTTTTTTTGATATATTAATTGCAAAGATTTGTTTTGCGCTTAAAATCGATTGATTTTTTCTGCGAATAGTTGTATAATAGCATTACAAACGTGGGGGTATGGCTCAGTTGGTAGAGCGTCGCGTTCGCAACGCGAAGGTCAGGGGTCCGAATCCCCTTATCTCCACCAAAAAACACACAGGTTTGATACAATGGAAATTGAGCAGATTTTCGGGTATCAAACTTTTTTCATTTTTTACTGATTTTGAGCCGTTTTTGACGGAAGTTTGATGTCGTATGTCCAACCCAATGTCAAAATCGGTTTGTCAAGAGTGTTGTACTATTTTGATGTCAAGTTTACTCAAACAAAATCGCCGTCAGACGAAAGTCACTCCGACAAGCAATAGCCATAGATCGGAAAGCGTTATGGATGTCTTTTCTTAAAAGAGATGTTGTTAAAATTTTTAGATCGTTGTAGTTGAATTTTAAAAAGTTTCTGAAATATCGTTCGCCATTAAACCAAAATGGTAGAAAAACACGCAAAACATGATATAATATTTTAACACTCATTAGCGCACTTTGTCGCAAATACAAAACGCAGTGCGCTCAACGTTGTTTTGCTCGGCGGTTCGGCGTGGCGCGCAGATAAAGGCGCGCGAATATTACTCGCGGGGCGGTTTGGGGGCGTCAATCCGTCACCTTCAACACAAAACATTTCAGGTAGTGGGTTTCGTCGGCGCACAAAAGAGTGGGGTGGTCGGGCGCTTGCGTGCGTATTTCCAGACACTGCACATGTCGTCCGCTATGCACAGACGCCTCAAAGAGCATCTGTTCAAACGCCGTTTGGGTGATGTGATGCGAGCAAGAGCATGTTACAAGATACCCGCCGTTGCAAATAAGTTTCAACGCCAAAGTGTTGATGTCCAAATATCCTTTTAGCGCGGTTTTCACTTCGTTTGCGGTTTTGGTAAAGGCGGGAGGATCCAACACAATGCAGTCGAAAGAAACGCCCTCTTTGCGATAGGAGCGAAGCAGTTCAAAAACGTCGGCGCACACGGTGGTGATGTTCTTTGCCCCGTTCAACTCGGCATTTTTGCGAACGTTTTCCAGTGCAAATTCCGATGCGTCCACCGCGATGACGCTGTCGGCAACGGCAGACGCGTTAAGCGCAAAGCCTCCGCTGTTGCAAAAGCAATCCAGCACCCGTCCCTTGGCATAACGGCGCAGGGCAAGTCGGTTTTCTTTTTGATCGAGAAAATACCCCGTTTTTTGTCCCCTGCGGATATTTACCGCCATTTTCAGACCGTTTTCCTCAATGGTCACCCACTCGGGCACTTCGCCGAACAAAATTCCCGTTTCTTCGGGCAGTCCTTCCTTTTGACGTACGGCAACGTCGGAACGTTCGTAAATACCTTGGGGATGAAATTCCTCGACGAGGGCGTCTACGATAGTTTTTTTGCGCAGATACATGCCCAGCGACAAAATTTGCACCGAAAGGTAATCCGCGTATTTGTCCACGATAAGCGCTGGCAGTCCGTCCGCTTCGCCGAATACGACGCGGTAACTGTTAAAAAAACCCAACTTTTGCCTTTGGGCGTTGGCGTGGTGTATGCGTTCGGCGATAACGTTTTCCGCGTCTTGGCGATCGTCGCGAATGAATATTCGCACCAAAATTTTGGACGCGTGGTTTATGAACCCTTTGCCGAGGTATTTGCCGCCAAATGTATATACGGTGCACAAACTGCCGTTTTTGTCCTTGCCCTCTATTTTTGCCACTTCGTTGGCGTACACCCACGGATGTCCGTTGCGTATTCGGCGTTCTTCGCCCTTTTTCAAATAAATTGAGTATCCCATGATTTTTTATTATAGTACATCGCATCGAAAAAAGCAACCGCAAATGCGATTGCCCACTACGCGTCTTATGTGTTGCTACACGCCCGATTTTGCAATGAGTTCCACTGCGTTCAGTAGGGCGTAGCACTCCTCCCGCGTGGTTACGCAACTTACGGACGCGCGCACGACGCCCCCGTCGAAAGTGCCGAGATATTTGTGCATGAGCGGTGCGCATTGCAAGCCTCCCCTCACTGCGATATTGTAGCGTTCGCCCAAGATGTCGCTTATCTCGTTGCTATCTCTCGAACCTATGTTAAACGCGACTATCCCGCTTTTGTTGGGTTGAGAATACACCGTGACGTTGGATATCCTTTGCAAGCCGTCGAGAATGGTCTGTTGCATATCCGCAATAACGTCGCGAGAGTGGCGCCAGTTGTTCAACCACCAGTCAATGCCTGCGTTCATGGCAAGTATCGCGGGGCAGGGCAAGGTGCCCGATTCCAGACAGTCGGGTACGGTGGAGGGCTGATAGTACATGTGACTTTCGGTGCCCGTCCCTCCAAATGTTATGGGGCGCGGTATCGCCCTCTCGCAAAAAACAAGCGCTCCCGCTCCCTGCATGGCGTGCAGACCTTTGTGTGCGCCTATCGCTACCATGTCCACGTCGCTTCGGTACATATCCAGCGGAAAATATCCGATGCTTTGCGCGCAGTCCACCAAAAATTTGATGTTTTTGCGTCTTGTCAGATGTCCTATTTGCGCCACGTCCTGCGCCGTGCCCGTCACGTTGCTTGCATGGCTGACGCAAACGAGATAGGTGTCCTTTCTGAGCGCATTTTCTATCGCTTCCGCCGTTATGCGTCCCTCGTTGTCCGGTTGGACGACAGTCACTTGCACAAATCCCTTTTTCTCCAATTGCATCACGCATCTCAGTACGGAATTGTGCTCCGTGGCGGATATGACGATGTGTCCGCGCTGTGCCGTTCCCAAAATGGCAAGGTTGAGTGCGGATGTGCAACCGCTTGTAAATGCCACATGCAGTTCGCTGTCGTTGCCCAACAGCAAGTGAATTTTTTTGCGCGTTTGATACAACTTTTCTTGAAGTTCCAACGACAGTTTGTTTCCGCTTCTGTTTGGGTTGAAGGGGTATTTGGTCAGACACTCGTTGACGGTGTCCAACACTTCCTTGGGTTTGTAGTTGGTGGTAGAGGCGTTGTCAAGATAGATCATAATGTTCTCCGTACACTTTTTTGTGGAAAATTCAGTAATATATTGTATGGGAAGAAGTCCGCACTATGCCACAGTGCAACGGATCGTCCCGCACAATTTGGCATATTTACGCGAACAGGTACATAAGGAGAAAGTAATGAATTATGTCATAGCTGTTTACCGTTCGCGCAACGCCTCGATGAGAGTGTACAATTTTTTGATAAGCAACGGCGTAACTTGTGCGCTCGTGTCCACCCCGAGAAGCGCACGCGTGGGTTGCGGTCTGTCCGTCAAATTTTCTCGCGACATTCTCCCGAAGGTGCGCAACGCATTGCAAAGCGTGGAGACCTTTGTCGGATTCTTTTTCGTGCAGAACACCTACACGGGAAGCACCGTTACACGCATTTGAAATAGGCGCAAACTGTTGAAAAAAAAAGCAAAATAGGGTATAATGAGAGCAAACAAGCGTGTCCGCTTTTTGACAGCGATAGTCAATTGCCGTTAAAAGCGATACATGGGGTGGCGATATCTCATTGTACCCCTCGTTTTACAAAGGTAAATATGTCCGATACATTAGCAATTTTGGAAATACTTTCGAAGGATTTTCCCAACGCAAAAAGCGAACTTATATACAACTCGCCATACGAATTGATCGTTGCGGTCATTCTTTCTGCGCAGTGCACCGACAAGCGCGTCAACACCGTTACGCCCAAATTGTTCGAGGTGGCGCCCACGGTGGAAGCGCTTGCGCAAACGGATACGGAAACAATAGAGGAAATTATACGTCCGTGCGGTTTTTATCACGTCAAGGCGCAACATCTCAAACAAATGGCGCAGGATGTTGTTGCGCGTTACGGCGGACAGATCCCTTGCGACGTTAGCGAACTGCAAACGCTTGCGGGGGTAGGACGAAAAACGGCAAATGTCGTGTGTGCCGTCGCTTTCGGCGGGCAGGCGATCGCCGTGGATACGCATGTGTTCAGAGTGTCCAACCGATTGGGCATCGTAAACGCCTCCAATGTGTTGGATACGGAAAAACAACTTATGCAAGCCATACCGCGCGAGATGTGGGCGGATAGCCATCACTACATACTGCTTCACGGAAGGTATGTATGCAAAGCGCGCAACCCGCATTGTGACGTATGCTCGGTGCAGAAGTTGTGCAAATATTACAAGGAGCACAATGAACAACATGTTTGATTATTTATCCGAATGTGACAGATGTCTGCATTGCGCCAAGGCGCGGTGTACTCGCGGTTGTCCCGTGGGCAACGACATATCCGAGTTTTTGAGGTTGGTGCGCAATGGGGAAATCGCAAAAGCCGTGGAGCTTATTGGGCACCCGTTCGGCGAAATATGCGGATATGTGTGTCCTTGCGAGGAGCAATGTCAAGGCTCGTGCGTGCTGGCGACAAAAGGACAAGCAGTGCAGGCGGGCGCCGTTGAACGCACCGTATTCGCAGAACATCCCTTCCCCGTGGTGAGAAGAGGAACTTTGGCGCTGAACAAAAAAGTCGCCGTCGTGGGAGGCGGAGTGGGCGGGATAGCGTTTGCTTGCGCCATGTACGGCGAAGGCGCGGACGTTACGATTTTCGAAAGGAAACAACTGTTGTCCACTCTCCGTTTGATACCGAATTTTCGCCTGCCGAAAGAAGCGATAGAGCGTGTGGAAAAGCAGATAGAAGGCAAATTCGAAGTTGTTTCAAAGCATGTGGACGCAGATATGTTTGCGGAGTTGCAACAACGCTTCGACGTGGTATATCTTGCTACGGGCGCAACAAAATTGTACCCTCTCGACGTAGACGGAGAAGATTTTTGCACCCCATATGACGATTTTTTGCGCTCTCCCCACGGAAAAGAGGTGGTTGTGATAGGGGGCGGAAACACGGCTATGGATTGTGCTCGTTTGGCTGTGCGTAGCGGAGCCTCGGTTGCCGTGGCTTACCGTCGAACTTTTTCGGATATGCCAGCGTTCCGCAAGGAAATTGATTGCGCCAAACGCGAAGGCGTCAAATTTGTGTTCAACGTTGCGCCTGTGTGTTTGAGTGGCGACGGCGAGCAATTGTCCCTTACTTTGGCGGAAACGGTCTCGGAAGGACGCGGAAAGCTCACTATCACGGACAAAACGCATACGGTATGTTGCGATACGGTCGTGTCGGCGTTGGGAAGTCGTTTCGACAGCGATATTTTGCACGGAGCGCCTGCGAGCGAAGCTACGCAATGTGCCAATGTCTATGCGGGCGGTGACGCAACGGGTGGCAAAACCGTCGCGCAAGCGGTATCGGACGGATTAAAAAATGCGCAAAAGGCGCTTTGTAGGGAATAGTTATGTTTATCGACAAGGTAAAAATTTACATCAAGGCAGGCAACGGCGGAAACGGCTCGGCAAGTCTGCACACCGAAAAGTATGTTCCTAACGGCGGTCCCGACGGGGGCGACGGCGGAAAGGGCGGAGACGTCGTGTTTGTTGCGACTACTTCGGAAAACACGTTGAATGCCTTTCACTATCAAAAACATTTTCGCGCGGGCGACGGCGAAAACGGCGGGAGACAGCGTTCTTTCGGCAAGAGGGGAGCGGACGTCGTGGTAAAAGTCCCCGTGGGCACCGTGGTCAAAAACAGTGACGGACAGATTGTCGCAGACATGTTTGCGGATGGACAGCGCGAGGTCATCTTGGAAGGCGGAAAGGGCGGAAGAGGCAATTGGCACTTCAAGACGTCGCGCAGACAATCCCCTGCCTTTGCGGAACACGGAGTAAAGACGCAGGAATACGAGGTGACGTTGGAACTCAAAACCATTGCCGACGTAGGCTTGGTGGGGTTCCCCAATGTGGGCAAAAGCACCTTGCTGTCGGTGGTATCTGACGCCAAACCCAAAATTGCCAACTATCATTTTACCACGTTAAGCCCCAATCTCGGAGTGGTGACCTACTACGACAAAACGTTTGTTATGGCGGATATCCCCGGTTTGATAGAGGGCGCAAGCGAAGGCGCAGGCTTGGGACACAGTTTTTTGCGCCACATCGAGCGCACGCGTTTGTTGGTGCATGTGTTGGACATATCGGGAAGCGAAGAACGGGATCCGCTCGACGATTTTGAGTTGATAAACGGCGAAATTTACAGTTACGACGAGGAATTGAAGCGCTTGCCCATGATAGTGGTCGCCAACAAAATGGATATGCCTCAGGCGCAACGCAATTTGGAAAGATTCGAGCAAAAGTACGGCAATCGCTACCGAATCGTGCCCATGACGACGATCATCCACGAAGGAGTGGAGGAACTTCTCGGCGCAATAACGGAGACGTTACAAGATCTGCCCCCGCTTGAACCGTTGATATTCGAACCCGTCAAGCTTCAAAAGCAACAAAACGACGAATTTGAAATCGAAGTGTTGGAGGACGATGTTTTTGAGGTGACAGGCGGTTTGGTCGAGGAGTTGGCGAGAAAGGTCAATTTGGACGATTACGACAGCTTCGGATATTTTCAACGCGTACTGCGCGACAAAGGCGTGATAGTGGCGCTTCGCAAGGCGGGAGCCAAGGACGGTAGCACCGTGATAGTGGGCGACATAGAATTTGAATTTGTGGATTGATACATTATGATAACGACAAAACAGAGAAGTAAACTCAGAACAATGGCAAACACTTTGAGACCGAGCGTCACGGTGGGGAAATTCGAACTCACGGACGCCGTCGTCAAAGAAATAGAAGTTGCGCTTTATCACCGCGAACTTGTAAAGGTCAGCGCGCTCAAAAGTTGCGAAATATCCGCCCGCACAATGTGCGACGAGGTGTGCGCCCGTCTCGGTTGCGAGGCGGTGCAGTGCGTAGGCAACCGTTTTGTTGTGTACAAGCGAAGCGACAAGGACGGCATCGAACACATCGAACTGTAAACTTTTGGGGTGCAAAATCACAGCAAAATATGTATATGGGGTGAGATTTTTGCGATGTCGAAACAAAAATTCACGCTCGAAGCAACAAAAAAATCATGAAAATCGTTGTATTTGCGGATTTTCACGGAAGCGTAAACGCGCTTGACGACGCCGTGCAGATCTGCCTCAAAGAAAAACCCGACAAAACGGTGGTGTGCGGAGATCTTTTCGGTTGGAGCAGTCCCGTCGAAGTGAGAAGTCTCGTGGCAAAGTTGGAGGGCGTGTTGTATCTTGTCAAGGGCAACAACGACTATCTTACGGCGCAAAGCGCGTTGCCTGTCGAAATGGAGGACAACGCCGTAATGTATCACTTTGGCAGAACGCTGTTTTTTACGCATGGCGACAGATACAACGGCGCGCGCATACCGCCGATACTCAAAGAGGGGGACGTTCTTGTGTTCGGACACTCCCACACAGGACGTTTAAGCATGAATAACGGGTTGTATTTGGCTAATGTGGGATCGCTCGCCCGTCCGCGAGACGGCGAACCGAGTTATCTTGTGATAGACGAACAGGGCATTGAACTTAAACGCAGAGAGGGCGGTCGTTTGGACTTTCTCTCCTGGAAGTGATTTTGCCCGTTTGTTCGTTTGTAGCGCGGGGTGCCAGTGGATAAATCTATTTTCAGATAGGGCAAAAGAAGAATGTTTGCCCGCGTTTTCTTTGCATAGGCGTGCTACGGGCGTACGCTTGGCAATATGTCAAAATCGCAAAAACAGATTAGAAAATTCTATGCAGTCATAAAACAATAATATGGCGCAAATTTTTTTGCAAAACATTGCCTAAAACGGCATGTTGTGATATACTTATTTTATTCTAAATTTTTTTTTGGAGGACTTTCGATCTATGCAATATTCACACGAAGTAGAGTTGATGCAATGCGTTGCAAAGGGTTGCGATCACGGTCCTGCTCCCATTCCCGAAGAGGGCAAATGGGTAGCCGTGAGACAAATCAACGAAATCAGCGGGCTTACCCACGGTTGCGGTTGCTGTGCGCCCCAACAGGGCACTTGCAAGCTCACTCTCAACATCAAGGAAGGCATCATACAAGAGGCGCTTGTCGAAACGATAGGTTGCTCGGGCATGACTCATTCGGCGGCTATGGCGGCGGAAATTTTGCCCGGAAAGACGCTCCTCGAAGCGCTTAACACCGACCTTGTGTGCGACGCAATAAACGTTGCCATGCGCGAACTGTTTTTGCAGATAGTTTACGGACGCAGTCAGTCCGCTTTCTCCGACGCGGGACTTCCCGTCGGCGCAGGTTTGGAGGACTTGGGCAAGGGACTTCGCAGTCAGGTGGGCACAATGTATTCCACCAAGCTCAAAGGACCGAGATATCTCGAAATGGCAGAGGGATATGTTACGCGTTTGGCTTTGGACGACAACGACGAGATCATCGGCTACGAATATGTAAATCTCGGCGTCATGATGAAGCTTGTAAGCGAAGGCGTATCAGGCAACGAAGCGCTCGAAAAGGCAAAAAAACACTACGGTCGTTTTGAAAACGCACCGAAATATATTGTTCCGCGCAATGAGTAAGGAGGTACAACACAATGGCTGTCAGATTTGAAGGTTATGAAAGAAGAATAGACAAAATAAACTCCGAACTTGCAAAGTACGGAATCAAGTCTCTCGAAGAAGCGCGCGAACTGTGCCTCAGTCACGGCGTAAACGTGGAAGAAATAGTAAAGGGCGTTCAACCTATCGCCTTTGAAAACGCCGTTTGGGCTTACACGCTGGGTTGCGCTATCGCTTTCAAAAAGGGAGTAAAGCGCGCCGATGAGGTGTCGGAGTGCATAGGATTGGGACTTCAAGCATTTTGCGTTCCCGGAAGCGTGGCAGATCAGCGCAAGGTTGGCTTGGGACACGGCAATTTGGGAGCAATGCTTCTCCGCGAAGAAACGGATTGCTTTGCATTCCTTGCAGGTCACGAGTCTTTTGCCGCGGCAGAAGGCGCAATAGGAATTGCCCGCAACGCCAACAAAGCTCGCAAAAAACCCCTCCGCGTTATTTTGAACGGCTTGGGCAAGGACGCGGCCTATATTATATCGCGCGTAAACGGTTTCACTTATGTTCAAACCAAGTACGACTACTACACGGGCGAGTTGCAGATCGTAAGAGAAGTTGCTTTCTCCGACGGCGAACGCGCCAAGGTGCGTTGCTACGGTGCGGATGACGTGAACGAAGGCGTAGCGATCATGCGTTATGAAAAAGTGGACGTGTCCATTACGGGCAACTCCACTAACCCAACGCGTTTCCAACACCCCGTTGCGGGAACGTACAAAAAGTGGTGTCAGGAAAACGGCAGAAAGTACTTTTCCGTTGCAAGCGGTGGCGGTACGGGACGTACGCTTCACCCCGACAACGTTGCGGCGGGGCCTGCCTCTTACGGCATGACGGACACATTGGGACGTATGCATAGCGACGCTCAGTTTGCGGGAAGCAGTTCTGTGCCTGCGCATGTGGAAATGATGGGCTTGATCGGCATGGGCAACAACCCGATGGTGGGCGCAACGGTCGCCTGCGCGGTCGCCGTTTCTCTCGCGAAATAACGAGCGAAACACATTGACGATAACACCAACTAAATATTTTGTTTCAAGGGCTTTCGAATATCGGAAGCCCTTGTTTTTTAGCTCTATGTCAAATGTTGGGGTAAAAAATATTAACAAAAGAGACCTGTCCTTATCTCCCAACGATTTGCCATTAGAGCCTCCGACTGTCGCTCGCATGTCCCCATCAAAACGGCTTCACGTCGTGCTTTGCACTCGTTGCAGATTGTTTTGATTGGGGACACACTCGCTCCCTGTATTACAAGGTCCCCGACCGCCCGCCCCTATTCGATAAACAACAATTGTCAAAAATAATAAACTGTAACAAGCAATAACAAAATGGAACAAAATGTCGCTCGCATGTCCCCTGTAAAAAGGCTTCGCGCGTCGCAACTCGCCTTTGACATCATCGCTCGCACAAACAAGTGCGGGCGGTAAAGCTGTCTGGCGGTTGCTCCTTTCCCCACAAAGTCTTTGGAACTTTGTGGGGACCCCGAAGTTTGCACTCGTTGCAGATTGTTTTGATTGGGGACACACTCGCTCCCTGTATTACAAGGTCCCCGACCGCCCACCCCTATTCGAGGGCACATATTTTTTTCTGCTACAATGGTGTTTGTGTAGATACTGGATACACTCACTCTTTGTAGCACAAGGTCGTTAAATTGTTTTGACTTACTGGTTTCGGGGCAATGCCTTTGCTCACGCGACTATGCGTTACACGCGTGTCGCTTGCTCAAATTCCGCATTATTATAGAAGTGTATTTCTACATTTCGTTTACTGCAACACCCCAATACTTCTTACAAAGATGTTTTTGGGCAAATTTCACCTTTTTGCGCGAACGCGGTGCAACGGAAGAAACAAAAAACGCCCGACTGATCGAGTCGGGTGTTGCGAAAAACTAAACCGTCCGTAGAGAGGTGGAATTGGAATTTAGAGTTGCGATTGGTTTAGTGTTCACCGATATGAATATTGCATCATTATCCGAATATGGGGCAAGAAAAAGCGTCGAATATATGCAATCTGTATAAAATCACCCAAATTATACATTATAGATATAATTAAGTCAAACTATTTTGCGCAACTTGGACAAATATGCTAAAAGAACAGCTTGGAAGCAAATTGAAAGAGGCGCGGTTGCAGGCAGGATTTACGCAAGCGTTTGTCGCCAACCGACTCGGCGTTTCACAGCCTGTATATCAGCGCTTTGAAAAGGGTATCTACGAGTGTTCCTACGAACAGCTCAAAGTGCTTTGCGATCTGTTGGACGTTTCCGCCGACTACTTGTTGGGGCGCGAAAATTATTGAGTTTATGCGACGGCTTCGGCTGTCGTTTTTTGATTGAAAATTGCAAACTCAAATATGTATAACTAAATAATACTTTTTTAAGCGACAAAATATTAAGCAAAATATTGATTTTTCTTTAATTTAGTTCTATAATTTTGTCGAATATGTCGTATTTTGTCGAAAATCGGGGTTTGTTATGAAATTTTTCAAGAATATCAAATCGATCTTGCTTTTGACTCTTTTATGTTTGTTTTGCGTCTGCGTCCTGCTGTTTGTGGCATGCAACGACAACAAAGTCGATCCTGTGCCGTCGCAACACGAACATCACTACGCGGTACATGTCAAGGACGCTACCTGCTTGGAAGCAGGTCTTACAACCTACACTTGTTCGGAATGCGGACATACGGAACAGGAAATAATTCCCGCCAAAGGGCACGATTTCAGTTACGAAAAGAACAGCACGTCTCATCGTCAGGTGTGTTCGCGTTGCGGATATTTTACCGATTGGCATGAGCACGATTTCGTCACCGAAAACGTGGAAGCGGGACACGTCAATGTTTGTAAAGATTGCGAATACAGCGATCTTGTTTCGCACAACTATGTGACGGAATTTGACGGAACAGAGCACTGGCAAAAGTGCCAGGATTGCAGTTTCGAAAAGCCTCTCAGTCGTCAGGCGCACCTGTTCAGTCAAATCGTTGACGAGCATGCGTCCACATGCACCGAAGCGGGCTACAAAATAACCAAATGTCAATGCGGTGCACAGCACACCGAACAGCTCGATCTTGCCGAGCACAAATTTACCGTAACGTGCTCAAACGATATCGAGCACTGGACGGTGTGCGAGGAGTGCCGACAAGAACAGCCAAACAGCCGTCAACAGCACAATTTTGACATACTTGTCTCTTTTAGCGCGTCTACTTGTACCAAACAGGGTAGCAGGGTTACTCAATGCAAATGCGGAGAGACAAAGGACGAAACGCTTTTGCTTGCCGAGCACGACTACACAAAAGTCGTCCACAGCGACGAGGAGCATTGGACCGTTTGCGCCCGCTGTGAAACGGAACAGCCCGACAGTCGTGGCGCTCACAACTACAAAGTAACGTCTTCTTTATCTCCCACTTGCGACGAAAGCGGAAGGGAAACTTTGCATTGCGATTGCGGTTTCGAATTGGAAAAGATAACATCTCCCGCTTTGGGACACGACTACGACAAAACGAATTTTGCTCGGGTTACCGATGGGGGACATTTTTACAAATGCACGCGTTGCGACAGCGAGATGTCGGAGGAACACACTTTGTCCGACGCCGAATGTCCCGACGGTCACAACGTGGCGCCCACTTGCGGACAAGAGGGACATCAGGACAAGCGTTGCACCGTGTGCAATTACACAACGCACACGGTTATCCCAGCAACGGGAGAACACACGTTTTCGGAGGAATATCAAAGAGACGGTACGCACCATTGGCACGTTTGCACCGTTTGCGGAGAGATATCGGAAAAACAACAGCACGCAGTATCCGAAACTGAAACGACACCTGCCACATGCACTCAACAGGGAAAGACGGTGTACATGTGCGAGTGCGGATATGAGATGCGCACCGAACTTACGGACAAATTACCGCATCAATACGTTGAGGCAGGGCACAAAGACGCCACATGCACCGAAAACGGCTACACAAGATACGTTTGCACCGAATGTCAAAGCGAATATGCAGAGGAAATAAAGGGCGGACACACTTGGGATACATCTTGGCAATGCGACGCGCAACATCACTGGCACAAATGCTCGGTTTGCGGTGCGGAACAAAGCAAGGGCGATCACGATTTCCGCACGACGGATTACGAGGAAGCCACATGTACCGAAAATGGTTTTACTACGGAAACGTGCAATGCCTGCGGATATGAGCAAACTACCGTTATTGAGGCGCATCACAATTACGTTGCTACCGATGAGGGGCGCGTAGATCCGACTTGCACAACGTTGGGCAGTCACATAGAGATCTGCTCGGCGTGCGGTGACAGCAGAACGGTGGTGGACGAAAGTCTCGGATATGCCAAACACCAACCAATAGAACATCCGCGCAAAGAACCGACGGACGGAGAGGACGGCAACATCCGCTACTTCGAATGTACTGTGTGTCACCAATTTTTCCGCACGCACAGCTGTCAGGAACTGCTCTCTCCCGAGGACGTTATATTGCCTGCGCCCAAAGTGATAGAAGTGTCGTCGATAGACGAGTTGGCGCAGATAGCTCTCAACTTTACGGACAAGCCGAGCGAGGACATGTACGAGGTTTGCGCCAGCGTATTTTGGTTAGAGGGCGATTTTGCAATACTCGAAGACGGCTCGGACGTGATGGTCACCGTTTATTTCGATAGCGCCGAAGGTGTGCAGTCCCTTTCCGTAGGGGATATTCTGGTCGTACGCGGGCACTTGCAATACGGAACAAGTCAGGAATGTTATCTGTATGACGCCACGATAATCGAAGCGGTCGGCGGTGATCCAGATATCGTATCCCTGTTTGTAACGTTGAGCGGAGACTACGGCAACACAACGCTCACTGCGGAAAGCGAAACGGGAGAATACATTTATCTTGTCAATTTCGGCGACATCGGCACGTTGAACAATCACAATTGCCTGTTAAAGGGCGAAACGTTGACTTTTAGATTTTTTTACAATTACGACGACGTGATCGTTCGACACATCGTTATCAACGACACTGCGTACACAATGACGGACGGCGTTTTGGAGATAACCGTCGAAGAGGACGTGGTCGCTTATTTCGATTTCAACAGATACAGCGAAGCGGTTGTGGAAATAACCGACATCGAAACGGTGTGGAACGCTCCCAAAGTGCAGGTAAACGCATATGTGAGTTATCAATATGTCGGAAACACCAACAGTAACGGCTATTGGGTAAGCGACAGCCATGTTAAAATATCCGTCTCCAACGCTTATATAACGCAAGTGCAAATAGAGTTTGAAGATTACGACTTGACGAAAGTGTGCAACAACACGATAAACGTCGGCAAGGACGAGTTGCACAAATACAAAGCGGACTACACCCTCGTTGGCACAAAAGCGGTGTTGCAGTTTGACAAGGCGGACGAATTGACCTTCTTCGAGTACTTTGCAAACGCACATCAGGCGCGCGTCAAATCGTTGCGAATTTATTACAGCACCTACAATACATAAAGACAGTGTGACTCATTAAACGCTGAACATCGAAGAATAATCACAAAAAAACGGTTTGAAATGGGTTTTTCAAGCCGTTTTTGATTTTGTTAAATTGGGTTCGGTGACAAATGTCG
>CANQJK010000042.1 GCA_947624235.1 uncultured Clostridia bacterium
CAGTTGGTCTGCCTTCTTGCCTTGGAGCGTTACCTCTATCTGTTTGTCGCCAAGGTCTACGGTGATGTTCTTGAAGGTCAGTTTGCTACTAACGTTCTCAAAGCGGACGGACAAGCCCATGCCCTCTGAGGTATAGGCTATGCTATGGCTTCCCGCAAGGTCGAATACCAATGCGGACAACATTGCGTTGACGTCTATGTCGCTTGTATCGCTTACAAGCAGTCCGGTCAATTTGGTTATGAGTTCCTTTGCCTTTGTTGTGTCAAACACTAGTTGGATATTATTGAGTTTGACGTACAGCATACGATCTACATATCTGAGTTGTGCCCTTTCGTCTATCTTTACTCCCTCTATGCTTGTGTTGGTGTAATGCACGTCTGCCCATATGTCCATATTGTACAGATCGGCAGAAATGTTTGCCTCTATGCCCATGCCGTCAACGTGCAGGTTGAGTATGTATTCCTCGGTGGTTTCGGGTATATCTATTGTCCCTACTTCGGTAAGTACCGTTGCTGTGAGATCGTCAATAGAGATATTTGCAAGCGCAAGGTCTTTAAGCTCTACTGTGAGATCTCCCTCTTGTACCGTCAAGGTGATGTCCAATGTACCCAACTCGAAACTCGAAGCATTGAGAGTAACATTGAGTTTGCCGTCGTTGTATGTGAGAGAGGTCAGGATACTTGCAACATCCAATTTGGTAACGTCTGATTGAGTAAACGCTCCCACTACCTTTGTGAGTTGGTCAAGCAGATCTGCCACCTCTTTGTGCTCTGCAAGCAACGACTGTATCTGCTCGTTGTCTTTGAGCTGTTTCATTGTCTCGGCAATATCCGTATCCGAATTGCCTTCCAGCGCCAATGCTACCTTTATGCCGTTTACTGTCAGGTACAAAGTCTTTGTCTCTTTTGCAAAGATGACTTCTGCGTCAATTATTCCTACGCCCTTTTCATATACCGTGGCTTGTACCTTGATGTTTCTGCTTTCGTCAAGTACAAACGTTCCGCTTAACGTGTACTCCGTTCCGCCAAGTGTTATCTTTGTGCTGAACTCCGCTCCGTAGCTTGCTCCCTTGATAAGATTAAGTACAGGTTCGGCAAAGGTGTTGACGACTTCGGAAATATCCACGAAATCGCAGGACATATCCACATTTTCTATGTTCAAACCGCTTGTCAACCGCGCGACAATGGACTTGCCATCGTAATTTACCGAAACATCGGCAAGTTTTGCGGAATCGGCGCTCGAAGCAAAGCGTACGCGCACATCGACGCCTTGCAAACCGACGTTTATGTAAAATCCGCCGTCACACAACGCGCGCTCGTACATCAATTTATTCAAAACATCCTTGACTGTCTGCAATATCTCGCTTTCGCCCTCGTTTGCGGAGGATGAATTGTCGGGCAATTGGATAAAGTTGCTCAACGCGCCCACCAATGCGGGCACGTCCTTTATATCCACCAAAGCGGACAAGTTACCGCACTGCAAATAGACCTTGTTGTCAACAAATTTGAACAAAACAGTGTTGTTGAACAGGTCGATTTGTCCCTGCGCGGTTTGCTCGAACGTGTTTAGTCTTATCTGTGCCGTGATATTGTCGCCAATATCCACAGACAGCTCGTTGTAGTAGTTGGAAATTTCGGGCGCGGTAACGGCAACGACAGAACGCTTTACCGTAATGTCGGCGTTCAATTTGACGTCGCCCAAACGCAAACCGTCTATCTTTAATTGAGGCTCACTGCCAAATGCAACAGATATGGTCACGCTGTCCAGCCCGAACTGCGCAAGGTCGATATTTGCAACGAGGCTTTCGTCATCCAGGTACAGATTTTCGATACATTGTGAGAACACAATGCCGTCAAGGTTGGCGGGAAGTTTGCCCACTGCCTCGATAACGCTGTCCAACACGTCGTTGACGCCCTCTAATTGTTTGAGTGCGCCCAACACCGTCGTCCAATCTGCGCTTGACTTGTCCGTACTCGAAAGGGCGGGCAACTGTATTGCCTGACGTACTCCGTCAACATCCAGATACAGTACGTCGTCCACCAAGTATATTTCCGCGTCTATCAACGCTGTTGTTCCGTCGCTTACAAGCGCCTTGACATACAAACCGTCGTTGAAGTTTGCGTACACGTCGGCAACATATGTTTTGTTGCCCAAAACAACGTTCAGTTTTAGTGTCGTTTCAAAGTTTTTGACGTCGCTGAACGCTTCCAAAGTGTCCAAAATGCGATACGCCAGATCGTTGCCGTCCACAAAGTTGCCTTCGTCCAACAGACGAGGCGCCACCTTTTGGGAAAGCGCAAGGGTTGCCGAATAACTGTTGCCATTTACTTCGAAGGTTACGGAAAGATCGTCGAACACCAACTTTCCGTCCACATTTGCAAAGTTGAGTTGCGCGTTTACGTTATTTAGCGCAAGCGCGATATTGGGCTGTTCGCCCGTAAGGTCGGCGCTTATCTGCGAAAGGATAGCCACCACGTCCAGACCTTTTGGCAGGCTCAAACCGTCGCCTTTGCCTGCAAGTCGCTCTGCCTCAGACAGAATACCCTGCAAATCGGAAACGTCGAACACCACTTTTGCCCCGCCGTACTCAACGTATATCTTGCCGTTGACAAAGCGAGCGAGAATTTGTTCGTTGCGCATATGTACGCATGCCCATATGTCCATATTGAACATATCGACGGTGATATCTACCGTAGCGCCCAGCATTTCGCCGTGCAAGTTGACGAGAAAGTCCTCCGTTTGAGGCACCGCTATATCCCCTGTGCCCGTGCCTATGCTGACGGTCACGTCTGCCGAGACGTTTTGCACTTCAAAGTCGTAAATACGCAACGCAAGGCGACCGCCGTCCGTATAAATATCGGCGGATATATCCGAGCCAAAGCCAACGTCCCCCACTGTAACGGACAAAACGCCGTCTTGGAACAGGAAACGGCTGACAACGGCGCCGAAGTCCACGTCCAACAATTTGGACAGATCGAATTGTTGCGCCTTTTGCACCTCATTCGCCACGAAACGAATAACGTCGCCCAGTTCGCTTTCGCTTATCAAAGTTTTGAATTGTTCGTTTTTCGACAGCTCCGTTACGATTTGATCTACGTCTATGTTGCCACCCGCGGGAATAGCGAATGCCGTTTTTACTCCATTCAGTTGCAGATACACTGCGTTGTCGGCGTAAATGACGTCGGCGTCGATAATTCCCACACCGCCGTTATAAACCGTAAACAATGCGCGCACGCGTTTGAGGGCGTCGATAAACACATCTCCCTCAGCGGTGAACATGTTGCCCTCGGCGGTGACGTCGCCTTGGAAATGTATGCCGAAACTTTCCCCTTGCAACAGATCGGCAAGAGGTTGAGCAAAGGTATTTGTAAGCTCCGTTATGTCCGCGTAATTTTCTGCGTCGTTGGGAGCGGAAATTTCATCAAAAGAATCTGCCGAAACGATCGTGGCGGACACGCCCTCTCCGCAAAATGCGACGGACTGCACATGCCAACGGTGCTGTTCGGCAACGACGTTGACGGAAATATCCGCCTGCCCCACCGTTAAAGTCAAAGCGACGGAGCCGTCGGGTTGTTCCGTTGCGGAGAAACCGCCCAAAATGCCCAATATCTGTTCTGCCGAAATTTGCACGCCGTCAAGTGGCAATCGATCTGCCGATTTGTCTTTGAGCAATGCGACCAGTTCGTTCGCAAGACTGTCCGCGCCCGTAACGCGAGAGGGATCGAGGCGGAACTTGACGTTTCCGAAGGAGGCATACGCTATGCCGTCGGCGTAGGTAAATTCCAAAGTGCCGTTGTTGCCGAAACGCGTTTGAAGTTGCGCAGAGCGCGTGGCAAGATCTGCCAAAATATTTGCCTGTACGTTGTAGTTGACGTCGCCCAACGGCAAATTGACGTCTGCGGTAGCGGAAAGCTTTCCTTCGCTGAGCAGATCGACAAGTCCCAATATCTCGGGATAATCGCCCTGACCGAAATCGGGCGCCTGCCACTTGTTCGGGTAAACGGACGCAAGCACGTCGCCTACGGTTATCTCGGCGTAGGCAAAGCGGAATGTTTCGCCGTCGGCGTTGCCGTACAGTTTTGCTTCGATATTTATGTTTCCGATGTTGAGGGGCAAACTTACAGTGCAAAGATCGCCGTCGTCGGAAATGACGTAGGAAAGGTTTTCCAAAAGTTGGGCGGGATCGATATCGGTAAGCCCCGACAAGTCGTCGCCGACAGAAGCCGTTTGCGGTTTATCCCCGTCTGCCAACGCCGAAAGCGTGCCGACAAGCGCCGTAACTTCCTCCACCGTTGTGGACGCTTTGAAGTCCTGATAGCACAAAATGGCTTTGCCGTCCGATTGACGGTATCCTATCGACAAGTCGCCCAAACTTGCGCTGACTGTCAACTTTGAAAGGTCGGAAATATCCAAACCGGAAATGGACAGAAGCGCAGACAGGATGTTTTGGTTCCCCTCGCTTGCCGAAAGTTCCACCTGCAAGTCCTCGCCCTGCAAATAGGGAGAGAACATTTCCAACAGGTAGTCGAGGGCTTTCTTTTCCACTTCGAAATTGTCGTTTGGGGTTTGGTCGAGATAGGGCGTAAAGAAGTCTGTATCGGGAAGTTCGCCGTCGTAATCTTCGAACGCTTCCGTAATATCCTCGGTACAACCTGCGTTGATGCCCATTGTTTGCGCTTTGTAGGCGCAGTCGGTGCGCAGATACTTGACGTGGAAGTCGGCGTCCATTGTGACGTAGATCTCGCACTTGCTGAACGTAGGCTCGCTTTGCAGTCCGCCGTTGGTTATCATTTCACGGCGCAGATAGGTAGTTGCCGTTTCCGTGTCCAACACATAGTGGAAGGTGTACAGTCCGTCCTTTTGTTCCACAAATTCTCCGCTTGTAACCGTGTCCCAGTTGAGTATGTAACCAGTCAACTTGTCGGAACGGTGTCCGAAACGGTCGTAGAAAGTGGCTTCGCTGAGTGATTGGGCGGAGTTCTTCCACTCCACGTCATGCAAATCTTTTACGCGGTCCGCCTCGCGGTAGATAAAGTTGTTTCCCACCAAATACAGTTGATAGGCGTTGCTCACCACGCCCTTTGTCACCATTTCCTTGTGTACGCGCTTGTTGTCGAATTCTCCCAAAACGTAACGTGTGTTCAGAACGTTCTGCTTTATGCCCACAGCAGTTGACGATCCGTTGGACACACCCTTAAAGCCCTTGCCGTTAAGCAAGATCTTGTGTGCGACAAACAAAAATTCTCTTACGTCTCTTTCGGGATCGGTGATGTCCATATCATCCGTCCTGTCGAGATATGTGTTGGGATCCTCTGTCGGTTTTACGAATTGGGGAATATCCTCTGTACCGAGATTTCTCAGCACGAGTATCGTCCCCACCGCAGCCAGTACTGCGGCCAAAATAAAGCAAACTATTTTGAATTTGGGCATAATGTTTTTCCTTTTGGGTAGAATTTGTCAAAAGCAAGCGCGCGTTTCGCCAAGAAACGGCATATTACTTCACTTTTACTTGGCATTTTAGAACAGTCAAGTAAATTTAAAGTAAACTTTTGAAATATTTTGAAAAAAATATATATAAACAAAATAAAGAGATTGTTGCTTGATTCTTTATATAATATTGCCCGTTTTGTTAGGCGACTTTTACGCAACAAAGAGGGGCGCGACAAAATGCTTTTGGATACGGAAGTCCTTTCGGCAGGCGTAGACGACAAACGCTTGCGGTGCGCAAAACGCAAACTTTGCTCGGGACCGCCGAGGAAGGTCCTGCTTGCAGTACTTTGTGCGCTACACGAATACCGCGCAAATATTCTCCGCTTTAACAAAGACGTAAACTTCCAAACACACGTTTTTACGCCCGAACATTGCTCACAAAACCTCAAAAAAACAAACAATTATACAAAAAAAACGACCTGAAACAGAATTTTTCAAGTCGTTTTGATGTCTTTTGACGCAAAAATATTATCGTTTTATTTTGTAAACTATTCGAAACGGTACACCGTCAAAACGTTTGCGCCGTTTTGCGAAGTGTATTCAACGGTAAGTTCGCTGATGGCTTCGGCGGAGAACAACGCCGTAAGTTTCATATCCGAAGCGACAAAGGAGTTGTTGCCTGCAAAGCCCTTCGGATCGGTGACTTTGGCTTTGAGAGAGGTGGCAGTCGCCTCTATATCGCTGAAATTCCGCTCGGAAAAGTTGAACTCGCCGAAGTTCAGCCCCTCTATCGGCAGATCCGTTTCCTTTCCGTTTTCCGTCAATTTGCCGTTTTCTACCACTGCCGAGCCTGAATACTCGTTGATGTAGCTGTCGGGATTTCCGCCCTCGATGTTTAGTTTGCTCATTTCCTTTACCGTGTAGTTCACCGTCGTCTTTTCGCCGAATTCCACGTTGAACAGCGCCGTAAGTTCCAACCCGTCGCGCACAGAAGTGACGCTGACGGTCAATTTGGAATAGTCCTGTTTGAGCAGATCGGACACTTTGTTGAGCGTCTCGCCGTAGGAAGAGCAGGACGCAAGCAGTACAAGCGCCAAAACGAGCGCCAATGCAACATAAAATACTTTTTTCATCGCTCTACCTCCAAAGTTTCTTTGTGACGATAGCAAACAATGCCAACAACACCGCGGATATGGTGAGCGCCGTTGCTTGCGAAGCAAATTCCGTCGCTTCGTGTAGATCGTCGTTGTAGGGGGCAACTTGACTGTTGTAGGCTTGCACTGCCTCCACAAGCGCGTTGTACTGTTGAGTCACCCTTTGCTTGCCCTCATTGCTCAATGCGTTGTACAGATTGATAGCTTTGTTCAAAGCGTCGTAGCGTTCTTCGAGCGTTTGCGTGCTTTCTATCGCCGTGACGCTGTCAATGAAGGGTTGCACGTCTTCTACCACGGGCGGTTGCGAAGTTGACGTCACCGTAACCGTTACCGTTGCCTTGATGTTGCCGTTTTCGTTGCTTGTGGCTGTGATGATTGCCGTGCCCTCGCCCACTGCCGTCACAAGTCCCGTTGGGCTTACCGTTGCCACGTTGTCGTTACCGCTCGACCAGGAAACGCTGTTGTCGGCGCCTGCGGGATAGGCAGTTACCGACAACTGTCTTGTGCCTCCCTGAGTAAGCGTTAGCGGATTGGGCGTTATCGCAAGCGAAGTGACGGAGGGAGCCGAAACGGTCACCGTCAAAGTGGCTTTAACGGAGGAAACGGCGGTACTTGTTGCCGTTATCGTAGCAGTACCCGTGCCTACGGCTCTGACAATTCCGTTTGCCACCGTGGCGACGCGTTCGTCCGTCGTGCTCCACACCACGCTGTTGTTTGCGCCTTGCGGAACTGCCGTCACCGTTATTTGTTGAGAGGACTCTCCCACTTTGAGTTGAAGGGAACTGACGGAAAGCGTCAATGCCGTAGGATCGTCATCGGGTATGGGAGGTACGTTGTTGTTGAGGTAACTGCCGTACTTGGCGACGACGTTTTTTAACGTGTTGCTGTAACTTTGATTGTCGTTGCAGTAGATCATCTCGGCGTATTCGGGGTGATCGATGAAGGGGTTGCGGTTACCCTGTATGCCGAAAACGACTTCGTTGCGCCTTATTTCCTGATCTGTGGGCGGTTCTTGCAAGTGCCACTTCATCAAGGTTTCGATGTCGCCTATCGTCTTGGAATAACCTTCTCCCAAAACAAACGACAATTTGCTCACGTCGCCCCAACGCGTCTGAACGTAAAACAAAATACGCGCAGTTGCGCCACGATACCCTTTTGCAGGGTAGAAATAGTTGCCTGAAAGGTAGCACCAGGTATCGGGATCCGTCGTTCCGTAGTTTCGGGCGGTACCACTTTGGTACACCCTGTTGGACGTTGTTTGAGCCACTTCGCCGAATTGGTGATTGTTGCGCGTGCTGTTGAGTTGAGTGTTCAGCGGGCGAAGATGATGCGCGTCGCTACCTGCCTGAGATTTTTCGGGAAAGGCTGCGCCTGCCTGTTTGGGCCACACATGCTCGCGGTTTGTGGGATAGTTACCGCTATCCATATCGCCCGTGTACTGCGCGCTTGTACCCGTGTAAAACCAAATTACGTTTCCGCTTTTGTTGGGATCGGCGTCCGAAGTTTTGTACACCGTTTTTAGTTCGTCGTAAGTCGTTTGGTGCTTGTGCGTGGTAGTGATGAGATTTGCCAGATCGCTCCTGAACGCAGTGCCTCGTTTGTCCGTGTTGAGGTTGTCGTAGTAGCTTCCGTCGTAGGGATTTACCCAGCTTTCGCGGTCCGATACCGTGGGCGGTTCGGCTATTGCAACAGAACGGTTGGCAAAAGGCAAGATCATAGCGCATGCCAATACAAGTATAAGCACGCAAGACATTACCAAAGACAGTTTTTTCCGTTGTGTCATTGTTACTCTCCCTAAAATTTTTGATTATATAGTATTATACATCAATTGCAAAAACAAGTAAATACGTTTGGGTAAATTTTACCGATTTTAGCCGAATATGTCACATTATCAGCGGGAGTGAGGACTGTTGCAACAAACACTTTTACGACAAAAGATAAAACACTGCATAAAACAAAGCGAGAGTGCACTGACCGATAATCGACATTTGCGCACACTCTCTCATTTACATTAGCATTGACATTTACATTATCATTTACATTATTTCCGTTTTGTTCCGGTTTGTTTTTTTCGATTTGCTATTTACAAAAAAAGACTGTCGCAGACACATAAAACCATCTGCGACAGTACGTAAGATTACTTTGACTTGATAAGTTGCGGTTTGATGAGGGGGATGGTCGCAACAAAAGAAATGCGTCCGTTGGCGAATTGAGCGGTGATCGTTCCTTGGTGATTTTCGCAAATGGTCTGCGCAATAGCCAAGCCCAAACCGTTGCCCGCGGTGTTTTTGTTGCGCGAAGTGTCCACCGTGTAAAACCGGTCAAAGATGTGCTCCATTTGCTCCTCGGTCATGGGCGCGCAATCGTTGCTCACCGTCAATTCGGCAAATTTGCCGTAGATGTTGACGGTCTGCGTGACGTTGAGTTGCACGTTGCCCTCTCCTTCGGAGTACTTGATGGCGTTGTCCAACAGTATCGTCACCAATTGTTTGAGTTGTCCGTCGTTGCCCAACACTTTGAGGTCGGGGGCTATGGAGTAGGAAAACTTTTTGTTCTTTTCGTAAAACAGCACTTCCTGACTGAGCACCACCGATTCGCAACACTCGGAAAAATTAGCCGTTTCCATTGTCGTTTCCAAGCCGTCGTCGTTTTTGGCAAGAAACAACAACTGATTGACGAGCGTCGTCATGCGCTCCGCCTCGAAACGGGTGTTATCCAGCCAACGCATTTGACTGTTGACGGTCTCCTCGCCGTGAGAGGCGATAAGTTCGGTATTAGCCATGATGACGGATAACGGCGTTTTGAGTTCGTGAGAGGCGTCGGCGACAAACTGTTTTTGCCGAGTCCAGATCTTTTCGACGGGGCGCAACGCCAACCTTGCTAACCAGTAGCTGATAAAACAGTAAAGCGTGGCGCCTACGAGCAACGCCACAAAACAATATATGGCAAACTTGATATCCTTGACGCTGGTGTAGCGTCTGTCGTAGATAGCAATGTGCACAACGTCGCCCTCCGCACGCTTGGCATACAGCACGCGAAACCCGATACGTCCGCTGTTTAAGTGACGAGAACCGATTTTTTCGCTTAATTGAGCGACGTCCTTTTGCGACAGCGAAACGCCTGTGCCCACAACGTCGTTGACAATGGCGCCCGTTTGCATGTCGTAGTTGACGAGCACTATGCCCGCAACGGCAGAAGAGGACACTTGGTCCAGTTCTCCCCACTGATTTTTGTTCAATTCGCTGGTAAGCCGCGTCATGCGTTCGTCGTTAAGGCGCGAATAGCCCAAACCGAGCAAAACCGCCATACCCATCAAAAACACCACTACCACCGACACAAGACACACCCAAATTATCTTGTTGCGGAGTTTTCTTATCAATCGCGTTCCTCCAAATAATAGCCCAACATTCTTTTAGAAGAGATCGTCACTTTGGAACCGATGAAGGACAGCTTTTTGCGCAAAAAAGACATGTACGCCTCCACGTTGTTCTCTGTTACGTCGCTTTCCACACCCCATACCTTCGAAATTATCGTGTCTTTGCTCATCACCTGCAAAGGATTGGACATAAACAACCGCATGATACCGTACTCTTTTGCGCTCAACGGCACCGATTTGGATCCGCAAAAAAGCAAATAGTTGGATGTGTTGAGCGTCAAGTCACTGTACGTCAGCTCGTCAAAGACCATTTCCGATTGACGACGGGCAAGCGCACGAACGCGCGCAAGCAATTCCTCCGTGGCAAAGGGCTTTGTGAGGTAGTCGTCCGCACCGCAATCCAAACCCTTTACGCGACTGTCTACGTCGTCCTTGGCGGTAAGCATGATGACGGGGACGTTTATTTTGCTGTTGCGCAACCGACGCACCACCTCGTATCCGTCCATTTTGGGAAGCATCACGTCCAACACCACCACGTCGTAATCGCCCTTTTTGGCGTAAAAGTAACCCTCTTCGCCGTCATAGACCACGTCGGCAACGTGCTTGCGATGTCTGAAAAGCTCCCCCAAAGCGTCTGCAAGTTGAACTTCATCGTCTACAATTAGTACTTTCATTTTTGCTCCTTCGTCGGCGTAAACCGCCGTATGATTTTTTTGTTACCGTCGCGCCCGCTAACACTTGACGGCCTTGGCAAGCCCGCCCACGGAAGTTTCGCGGTATTTTGCGGAAATATCCTTTCCCGTTTCGTACATCACCTTTACCACCGTGTCGAAAGACACCTTTCGGCTGTCGGCAAGAAAGGTAGCCAACGACACCGCATTGATGGCGCGCATCGCCCCCACGGCATTGCGTTCGATACATGGTATCTGCACCAAACCGCCCACGGGATCGCATGTAAGCCCCAATTGATGTTCCAACGCCACCTCTGCGCTGTATTCCGTTTCGTCCAAAGTCATGCCGTAAAGCTCGGCAAGCCCTGCCGAAGCCATTGCGCATGCGGTGCCTATTTCCGCCTGACAACCGCATTCCGCACCGGAGATAGATGCGTTTGCCTTGATAAGATTGCCCACAATGCCTGCGGTGAGCAACCCTTTGTAAATGTCCTCGTCGGTGTAGTTCTGCTGTTGCTTGGCGTACATGAATACCGCGGGCAACACTCCCGAAGCGCCACACGTTGGGGCAGTGACCACCGTCCCTCCCGACGCGTTTTGTTCGCCTACCGCAAAGGCGTAGGACGCCACAATTCTGTCTCTGCGCGTGTGACGTGTGATGTCGTTGCACTCGTTGAGCAGTTTCTTGGCGCGACGCTCCACGTTAAGTCCGCCCGGCAAATATCCGTCGCAGGACAGTCCGTCCTCGATGCTTTGTTGCATAACTTTCCATATCTGCGCCATGTAAAGCAGGATATCCTGCCCCTCGCACTCCACGGCGTACTCCCAAATGCGCAGTCCGCGTTGATTGCAGTGTTCTTTGATCTGTTCGAAGGTGTTGAGAGAATACGTTTCCTCTCCCTCGCTGAAACTTTCGCCCGCGACGACAATGTCCCCTCCGCCTATGCTGAACATCTGCATATGAACGGGTTCACACCCCTCTTTGTACGCGCTGAACATCATCGTGTTTGGGTGGGGACAAAAACTTTCCTTGTCGAAAACAACGCTTACGTTTCTCGAACCGAAAACTTTGAGTATTGCCTTGTCCGTGCCGTGTCCCACTCCCGTCATCGCCAACGAGCCATACAACGTGACGACGTACCTGTCGTAGCCGTCGTATAGACCGAGAAATCTTTCCGACGCCTTGACAGGTCCCATCGTGTGTGAAGAGGACGGTCCCACGCCTATTTTGTACAGCCGACGTAAACTCTTCATCGTTTGCTCTCCCAAATTATCGTAACAGGTCCCGCGTTTTGCTGATCTATCGTCATGTCCGCGCCGAAAACGCCCAACTTGACGGGCACGTCCCGTTCAGAAAGCAGATCTGCCGTTTTGCGGTACAGTTCGTTGGCTCTTTCGGGAAATTCGGCGTTGACGAAACTCGGACGGTTGCCCCCGCTGAGATCGGCGCACAAGGTAAATTGCGATACGAAAAGCACTTCTCCGCGCACATCACGCACGGAAAGGTTCATTTTGCCCTTTTCGTCCTCAAAAATGCGCAACTTGGCAAGCTTGTCGGCAAAAAGCGCGCAATTCGTCTCTGCGTCATCCTTTTCCACGCAAAAATATACCACAAGCCCCTTGCCTATTTGCGAAACGAGTTTGCCCTCCGCGTATAGCGTGGCGCCGTTTACGCGTTGTATCACAGCTTTCATGCCCGACCTCCGTGTATACATAGTCATTATATCACAAAACTATCGTAATGAAAAGAGTTTTGCGCAAAAAGAACTGTCCGTTAAAAACAAACTCGTGCGCAAAACAACGCGTTTGCGCTCCGCAAAGAGACGTTTTTTGTGCCCCGTTTGCTCATTTTGACGATATGGGGTGAAAAAAATTTTAACAAAAAAGCAAATTGTCGCATATAATGCAAGTCGAACGTTACCGTTTGACAAAAACGCAACCGTGTAGTAAACTGAATGTTGGTGAATATTTTGAACAAAACAGACGCTTATTACAAAAAAATGACGGAAACGCCCGTCGCTCGATTGATAGTACGCCTCGGCATACCCACCACCGTTTCCATGTTGATAACCAGCGTGTACAACATGGTGGACACCTATTTTGTAGGCACTCTCGGAGAAAGTCCGCAGGGCGCTATCGGCGTGCTGTTCACTTTGCAATCCATAATACAGGCGTTTGCCTTTATGTTGGGGCACGGCTCGGGCACATATGTATCCAAGGAACTGGCAAACAAGGATACCAAACGCGCCTCCGCATACGTTTCTACGGCGTTCTTTTTGGGAGGAGCGATAGGCATTGTGTTCACCGTGATCGGTCTGCTTGTGCTTGCGCCACTCATGCGTTTGCTTGGCTCTACCGAAACAATTTTGCCTTACGCCAAGGACTACGGAATGTGGGTGCTCATCTCCTGCCCGTTTATGATATGCTCGCTTATACTCAACAACAATCTGCGTTACGAAGGCAAGGCGTTCTACGCCATGTTCGGTTTGGGCGCGGGTGGCATCCTAAACATGGGAATGGACTACATTTTCATCAATATCTGTCACTTGGGCGTGTTCGGCGCGGGCATGGCGACGGCAATTTCTCAGATCATCAGCTTTGCGATTTTGCTCGTTATGTTTTTCTGCACAGCCCAAAGCAGGATACGCTTCAAATACATCAGCCGTCAAGGCGCGCTGTATCGGCAGATATTCCGCACGGGCTTCCCCTCCTTTGTGAGGCAGGGGCTCAATTCGATAAGCAGCGGTTTGCTAAACAATCTTGCGCGTAGCTACGGACAAAAGATAAGCGATCGCATGGCGGACATCGCCATAGACGGCATGACGGTCGTCAACAGAATAAGCAACTTTGTGATGTGCGTGGGCATGGGCATCAGTCAGGGACTTCAACCCGTTGCGTCCTTCAACTATCAGGCAAAAAAATACGATCGCGTGCTCGACGGCTTGTGGGTGACCTGCCTTATCAGCCTTGCCTGCGTTACCGTGTTAGGTCTGCCGATAATTGGCGCGCCCAAATTCTTTGTGGAATTGTTCCAAAAGGAAACGGCAGTTGTTGATTTTGCCACGCCCGCAATGCGTTATGCGATATTCGGGCAGTTGTTCGTGCCGTTGTTTATCCCCATCAACATGACATATCAAAGCATACGCAAACCCGCAATGGCGTCCTTTTTGGCGTTGTTGCGCTCGGGATTGCTGTTTATTCCCATTTTGCTCATCGCCACGGCGATAGGCGGTCTGTCGGGCGTGCAGATAGCCCAACCGCTATCCGACATACTCACGGCACTTGTAAGTTTGCCGATACTGATACGCTTTTTCCGTCACATTCCCAAAGACGAAGAACAGCCCGAAAAACACAACTGATAACACAACAAGGAGCGCGACTATGGTGATACTTATCGGCGGACCGAGCCACACGGGCAAGACGTTGCTTGCCGACAAATTGGTAAAAAAGTACGGTTATGCCTGCATATCGCAGGATCTGCTCAAAATGGGGCTTATACGAAGCGGAAACACCACGCTTGCTCCCGACGACACCGAAGGCTTGCGCCCCTATTTGTGGAACATCACCGCAGAGATAGTAAAGACCGCAGTGGAAAACGGGCAAAACGTGATAGCGGAAGGCTGTTACATTCCCATGAACTACGCCGACTATTTTGACGAAAAGTATTTGCAACACATTCGTTTTGTCTGCCTTGTGATGAGCGAAAAGTACATTCGCAACAACTTTGAGCAGATAGTCGCCCACGCCGACGACATCGAAAGGCGTCTATGCGACGATGTGGAACAAGAAAGATTGATAGCCTGCAACCGCTACTTCCTCCGCCGTTGCATAGAGTGCAACGTCCCCTACATATTGATAGACGACGAATACAATGTAGATTGGGACTTTTAGTCCGATACCCTGCCCCGCTTCACAATGCAAATGGGCTTGTTGCGTTAAACGATATCACGTCAAACAACAACGCGTCCTCGTGACGAGCGATTGCAAAGTATTTGTTGCACCAC
>CANQJK010000043.1 GCA_947624235.1 uncultured Clostridia bacterium
TGCTTCCGAAGGCTCTACCACAACGTCCGTTATATCCAAACGTTCCGTCTCGCACTCCCGTTCGGCGTACTCTTGTTCGGCGCACTCCCGTTCCTCGTCCTCGGCAGGCGACTGATTAAGTTGAATGTCGTCACTGTTTTGCACTTTTTGCTATCCTGTAAAATTTGTCGGCGCTTATCATAACAACATGCCCGCATTTGTCGCACTTGATCTTGTAGTCGGCGCCGATACGCACCACCGTCCAGCTGTTTGAACCGCAGGCATGAGGTTTTTTTGTTGTTACATTGTCACCAATATTGTACTCCGTCATACCAAAAAAATGTTGTTGACCAAAAATTCGTTTTCGGCGTAGATCACAAGCATATCCACTTTTTCGGTGTCGGCAAGTTGTTTTCCGTCGTCTGTTCTTTTAAAATTGACCTTGTCAAAGGAAACGCGTTCCCACTTGCCGTTGCCGAGTATCTGCACCGACTGGCTGTAATATGTGTTTGCACTGCCGAATTTGGTAAGCGCGTACAAATACAGTTGTTGTCTCACGTTGCAACACACGTCGAACACCACCGTAAACGCGGGGTTGATGCGTATGCTCTTGTCGTTTATGGCAAACGTCGCAAGCGCGCGTCCTTCGGCGCCCACTATGTTGAGATAGCCTTTTTCAAGCCGAGGTTCCAAATCGATATTCCACCAATCGCCATAGCGCGTAATGGGTATCAGCACTTGCTTGCCCGTTCCGCTGAAAATAATGTTGAGCGCTTTGGTCACGTTTACGGCTGTGACCTTTTCCGTCAAAAGCGGAGTGGATATCGCCACGTCGTCATCGAATATCGCAAAGGAAGCGACCGTGCAGTCCTTTTCGAACAGCGTAAGCTTGGCTACATAGCCGTCCTCGGTAGCGTTGAGCGTGGCTTTCGTCCAGTGTCTTGCGCGTTGGTCGGCGTCTGTGCAATACCACAAAGACGTCTGCGCAAGCGGGTGATCGGTGGTTATGCGCACGCAGTAATCTCCCGCGCCGTTGCGGAAAGATTTCAATTCCGACTTGGGCTTGGCTTCATATCCCAAAAGCCAACGCGTAACGCTACCCACATAGCGCTTGGGAATGTAATCCATGCTTGTGGGCAAAACGAGCAAACGGCTGTCGTGGTTGATACGCGCCATAGACCTGCTTGTCTGCATAACATCCACATAGGGGCTGTTTGCCGAATTGACGACGTAAAGGGGCACCTTGATCTGTTGAGCGTACGTTTGCGGAGCCAGTCCCAACGTCCACTGTTGACGCCTCGTGTCGTAAGCGATGTGACGCGCCAATTCGTCCTCGTCGTCGCCCATCATGTCCTCGTCCTTGCCGGGAGCGGGAAAATTTCTGTACAGATTGCCGAACAGGATCGCGCCGTTTTTGAGTCTTGTTTCCGTCCCCAACGCAATAATTCCCACATATACGCCCTTGCCGTAAGTAAGCACAGAAGCCTGCGAAACCTTCTCCACGTCCAACAAATATGTCAACGCCCGACGGCAATTCAACGCATACTCGTACATTTTTGTTTCACGAGCGGTGTCGTCGATATCGAACATCGACTTGGCAAACGCATTGTTGCAGTAAATTATTTCCTCGGGGTAGATGGTAAACAAGCCGTTGTCCCGCCTGCCCGCAAAATCCACCGACATGGCGACAAAACCGCGCTTGGCAAGATCTAACAGCACCTTTTCCTCTATCGGTCGAGAAAAATCCCCCACAAGCAACACGGCGGGCTTGCCCTCGCTCTTATCGCAGTAGCAAACCTCTGCAAAAACGCGCGTTTTAGCACCCGAGGGAAGCGTCCTGCCCGTAAAGTACAGTTGCTTGGTAACGTTGCCTCTGTGTCCCGTTTGCTTGATCAAATTGATGTCCAGTTCTTCGGCGGTGGGATCGAAATTTTCCCACAGCGTTTGAGAAGTCAAAATATTGTCCATATGTTCACCGCATTTTATTGTATCACAATATTTTATTTTGTCAACGAGTTGCACGGGCGCCTCGCCCCTGTCAACCGATTTATCTTAAATTTCGGGCGTATCGTCATTTGTGATAGGCAATGTTGTTTTCGATACAGCAGGCACGGTAGAGTTGTTCCAACAACACCACTCTGAAAAGCTGATGAGGCAAGGTTATTTTTCCGAAACTCAACCTCAGATCCGCCCTGTTTTTTACGGCGTCGGACAAGCCGTTGCTTCCGCCTATAACAAATGTGAATGTAGAATTGAGTTGCTTTTGCGAGGCGATATGCGCGGATATCCGTTCACTGCTCCAAAGTTGCCCGTCGATATCCATTGCCACGACGTATCCTTCCAATTTTTGCAAAATACGCTCTCCCTCGGTTTCAATCGAACGCGCAACGTCTCCGCCGTTGGCTTTGTTGAACACCGCACATTCCTCTATTTCCGTTATCTCCACCGTCGCAAACCGTCCGATACGTTTTACATACTCCGCGACGGCTTCGCGCCAATAACTTTCCTTTAATTTTCCCACAGCAACGATTTTGAATTTCATTTTGTCAACAAAGAAGATATCCACAATATCAAACAAAGCACAACGGACGCTCCGAGAGCAACGAAAGAAAAACTCGTCCAGGACGAATCGGCCGTTTTGTCTTTTTGCCAAACGCTTCGGGTGGTTTTGAGATACCCTATCACGCAGGGCACAAGCAGTGCCAAAGCGCCGAACATGATGCCCAAAACGCGCCCCGTGTGGTCGGCAACGCTCCAAAACGCGCTGTCGTCAAGAGGCGTAAAGGAAAGCGCAACGGCAAGCGCATTGTTGTAAAAGTGCACTGCTATCGCCGTCCAAAGACTTCCGCTTCGGTACACCAACAATGTCAAAAACGCGCCCAACAAAAATTGGTGAACGGTCTGCGCGGGATTGCCGTGAAACAGCGCAAAACACGCACCGCAAAGCGCAAGCGCGCCCGCCTTGTTGTTCCACCCCTCCAAGGACTGCGCAAGCGTTCCGCGAAACACAAACTCCTCGCAAAACGCGGGCATAAGCGATCCCACAATGAGTAGCCCCCACACGTTGCGCTCGATCTTCAACTCGGGACGGCTCAAACCCACAGCCTGAATGGCGTCCATGATCATATTGTTGAGAGGGCTGGAAAAGAACAGCAACACCGTTACCGTAAGACAGCCCCAACCTATGTGCGCAAGACGCGGTTTTACCGCTATTTTGGTGGCTGTGAGCAATTTTGTGTGCGTCACCGCCGAATATATCATAGCCGTTGAACCTATCGCAAGAGTATAAAGCGCCTGCATAAGCCAAAATCGCCAACCCGTTGCGTTGTCTCCGAAAATAAGCGAAAGCGCCAGGCTTGCGACAGCCATCATAAACACGGCAAGAGCGAAGGAATATCCGAAATCGCGTTTTTCGTAGTTTAATCTATGCAAATCGTCACCCCGTTTTTGTATTGTTCGGCGACATAAACTATCACGTCACGTCCCTCCACCAGTCCGTGCGCTGTTAGCACTCTCACCGCGCTGTTAAAGGCAAGTTCGCGGGTGTTGTTTTTCTCCGACAGGTGGGACAGCACAACCGTTTTGACGTGCGAACCGACAAGTTTGTCCAGCACCTGCGCCGTTTGCGCGTTGGACAGGTGTCCGTAGGGAGACAGAATACGCCTTTTGAGAGAAACGCTGTACTCTCCCCTTTTGAGCATATCCTCGTCGTGGTTGCTTTCCAACATAATAGCCGAGCAGGGCGTCAAAAAGTCCACCAAGTCCTCCGTTACGCAACCCGTGTCGGTAACGCAGGCAAACACGCTTTGTCCCGATGTAAACTTGTAGCCGACGCAAAACACGGCATCGTGCGAACACTCGAATGTGGACAACGTCACGTCGCCAATGTCAAAATCCTCCGTCACCTCGTGCACTTCCGAAAAATACACGCGCTGACGAAGCAGGTCACAAATGGGCATCGGCGCATAGACGGGCGTGGCTGTGTGTCGCGTCCACATGGGAAGCGCGCCTATGTGATCGGTGTGCTCGTGCGTGACGACTATCGCCGTGATGTCCTTCGGCTCCAAGCCCCTTTCGCACAACGCGTTTACTATGGCGCGATAGCCGTAGCCCGCGTCCAAAAGAATATTGACTTTGTCTGACTGCACAAGCGTACAGTTGCCCTTACTACCGCTGAACAACGGAGATATTTTAAGCATCGGTACTACTTCCTTGGTATATTGTAAGTATTATACCATATCGACAGAATTTTCACAACCGTTATTGGCGAGCAATACTCATTGCGCCCTTGCTTTGATTGATCGTTATCAAAAAAGGACGCGATCTCGCAATGACCGCGTCCTTGCATATTGATTTTTATTCGTCGCTCTTGTCGGAGTCCGTTGTTTGTTCCTCTTGCCCTGAAACGTCGTCCGCCTGTTCCGTTTGAGGCTGTTCGTCGTCCGATCCTGCTTGCGTTGCATTGACGACGGGCAACTTGTCTACGTTTTCTCCCAACGCTCCGAGAAGCTCTCTGCGCTTTGCCTGCCACTCCTCGCTGTTTTTGTCACTGCGATGATTGAGTTCTACTATCTGCGCCTGCAACTTGCTTGTCAGTTTGTAGCGGGAGGAAATGTAGATGCCCAAACCAACGATAACTATGGGCAACAAAATAAAGGTGAGTTTGATGGCTATCTGCGCCGCTTCGGGTTGTTGCAGTGGCATAATTTGCACAACGCCCGTGTTTCCTACCATATACTTCCATTTCAGCCCCAAATAGTCAAAAATACCTGTTGCGCCCGACGAAAGAGCATGTCCTTGCAAACCGTATTTTGTCAGCGCGTCCAAATTCGACGTGGAAACGTAGTCCGTTTCAACATAGCCCGCAAGACCGATGATCAACGGGGGAATTGCAAGTCCTATCGCTTGCGCCGTAGTGTTAAGGAAGTTGTTAAGTCCCGAAAAATTACCTTCGGTACGCTCGCCGAAGTACAACTCTCCCACGTCGCACACATCGCCGAATGCGCTGTGAGGCACGAATACCGTTCCGCCGATACCCAGTCCGAGCATCAGTCCGAATGCGATAAGCAACCAATTGGGCGCACCTTCTTTTGTGACGACGCTACCGTTGACGACTTCTACGCCACCCTCCTGCGGAAGGAATATCATAAACATCGCAACAACTATCCACACGATCGCGCCCGTGATGTAGGCAAAACGCTTGGACTTTTTCTTGATTATTTTGAGGTAAATGGGCAATGCGATCACCTGCGCCAAAAACATCGCCGCCGCGGCGACTGTCGCTATGGGGAAGCGCGTAAGTTCCGTTGGCGAGGTGTTGACCGTAAGATAGGAAGTGCGTCTCAACACAAAGTCGCACAGCGTAAAGAAGAAACTGCTCATGACAGCCATGCCGAAACTGGCGCACATCTGCATGCCGAGGTGACGGCGATAGGTCGCCATTTTGAGCGGACGCACAAAGTCGGATATGTCGAACTTCGATTTGATAGCGGGCGTAATCACCTGCTCACGACTGAACAATGCGGCGATGATCACCGACACCATAAAGATACCGCCGAACGTGGCCGCCATCACTATGTACGACAAAGAGGGGTTGTTTTTGAAAACGGCGGGGTTTGTGGGGGACGCGATCATGCCGGGCACCGCAACGCATATAAGACTGGACATTATGCTGAAACCCAAGCGCACGGCGTTTGTGCGATTGCGTTCGTTGAAATCGTCCGTCATTTCGCTGGCGTGTGAATAGTAGGGAATGAGCACAAAACTTTGCGACGTGGCGTAGAGCATGTACACCAACACTACAAGCAGGCACTTTGCCCACACTTGTTGGACGACAAGATTCCACGGGAAAAACAGCAAAATAAAGTTGACAAACACCAACGGCGCAAAAATAAGCATAAACAGGCGCCGTTTGCCAAACCTTCCCGGTTTTCGCGCATCCGTGATTTTTCCGATAAAGGGATCTATGATACCGTCCCACACCTTGGTGAGCAAAAGTATCGGGGTAAGGTACACCATCGGTATGCCCACGATCAACGTCAAAAAGGGCGTAAACAAAAAGTTGATGATGTTGAAGCTTCCGCCTCCGAAGATGTCGCCACAGGCAAACGCCAATTTGTTGCCGAGGCTCACCTTGCCGGGGGCAAGAGATTTTTTCACCTTTGATTTAGTGCTCATAGCGCTACTCCTTTGCAGTTGTTTTTGCGCCGACAAAACGGCGTTGAATTTGTGCTATATCGTCCGCACCGCCAAAAGTCAAACCATTGACGGCTGTTCTCATTTGTAAAAATTGCTTGTCGATACGACTACTTGCGTTACGCGCATAGCAATGTGGCAAACATGCGTTTTGTTCGTCCTCTTACGCGCCCGCCTTTCTTCCTTTAACCGAGTCCCGTTGTACGTTCGATCACAAACGAAACGAAAGCGCGTTTTAGCCGACTTGAACGCACAAGAACGAGCGTCGCCGAGGGGCGCGATCGACGCGTCAAACGTTGAAGCGGAACAGAACGACGTCGCCGTCCTTCATCACATAATCTTTACCCTCGCTACGCACCTTGCCGTGTTCCTTGGCTTGGTTGTAACCGCCCATTTCCAGCATGACCTCGTAGGGCACTATCTCTGCGCGGATGAAACCTTTTTCGAAATCGCTGTGTATCTTTCCTGCGGCTTGGGGCGCTTTGGTGCCCTCGGTTATGGTCCAGGCGCGAGTCTCCTTTTCGCCCGCGGTCAAAAAGCTTATCAGATGAAGCAATTTGTAACACTTTTTGACAAGACGATTGAGACCGCTTTCGCCTATGCCGTAGCTGTCCAGAAAAACCGCCTTTTCGTCGGGATCCAGCGCGGAAAGTTCCTCTTCCACCTTGGCGCAGATAACGAGCGTTTCGGCATGCTCGCGCGAGGCTTGCTCCTCCACTTGCCTCACGAGGGGGTTGTCGTCGTTGCCGATATCCTCCTCCGATATGTTTGCCGCGTATATCACGGGCTTGGCTGTCAGCAAAAACATTGCATCGACGGCTTCGCGCTCTTCGTCGTCCAACTCCATTGTGCGTACAGGCTGTTCGCTTTCGAGGTGCGCCAGTATGCGACCGAGCAGTTCTGCCTCGACCTTGTACTTTTTGTCCCCTGTTTTTTGCATGGTGACAGCCTTGCTCAGACGGTTACTGACCGTTTCGATATCGGCAAAGATCAATTCGAGATTTATCGTTTGCATGTCGGAAACGGGATCCACCTTGTTGGACACATGCGTAACGTTGCTGTCGCTAAAACACCTTACGACGTGCACGATAGCGTCCACTTCGCGAATGTGGGACAAAAATTTGTTGCCCAATCCCTCTCCGCGAGAAGCGCCTTTTACCAACCCCGCTATATCCACAAAACGCAGATAAGTGGGGGTTATCTTTTTGCTGTCGTACAGTTTGGCGAGTTTTTCCAAGCGTTCGTCGGGCACTGCCACCACTCCGACGTTGGGTTCTATTGTGCAAAAGGGATAGTTGGCTATTTCGGCTCCCGCCTGCGTTATTGCGTTAAACAAAGTGCTTTTGCCTACGTTGGGCAAGCCCACAACTCCAAGTTTCATGTCTGCCTCGGTCTAAAAGAGCAAAAATTTGCGTAAACTTACGCTGAGGAATATTCACTCTTTTGAAAATATCGGATATATGGTAAATTTTAGCATACTATCCGTCAAAAGTAAACAGAAAAAGGACGGGAATGACAGTTTTACAGAGTATATTTTTGGGAGTGTTGCAAGGTCTGACGGAATTTTTGCCCGTGTCCAGCAGTGGACATTTGATGCTTGCGGAAAAGCTCTTCGACATAGAGGCGGGGCTGTTTTTCGATGTGATGTTGCACCTCGGAACGCTTTTCGCCGTGGTGATAGCGTTGCGTCACAGCCTTTGGCAGGCGTTGCGCCATCCCGTTGCGGACAAGCGGTTTGCCTTTGTTGCGGTGGCAAGCGTGCCCACTTTTGTCATCGCGTTGCTTGTCAAACTGTTTGTTTCGGAAACGCTTATGCAAATGCTTTTGCCCGTAGGATTTGCGCTTACAATGGTACTGATAGTGCTATCCGACAGGCTGTCCAAACCGCGCTTTCGTTTGCAGGAGGCAAGTTGGGCGTCGGTAATAGTGACGGGACTGACGCAGGGCGTTGCCGTTTTGCCCGGTCTGTCCCGTAGCGGAAGCACCGTTTCGGTGATGAAACTGTGGGGAATGAACGCAAGCGACTCGGCGGAGTTTTCCTTTTTGCTGTCCATACCCGTGATACTTGCAAGCGCTGTCGTGGAAGGGTGGGAGGCGATCCACGCGCAGATTTCCACGCCCTGGTACTGCATAGCAATAGGTATCGTCTGCGCGTTTTTGAGCGGACTTGTTTCCGTGTACACCGTTATGCGCGCCGTCAAAACAAAAAGTTGGATATGGTTTGCGGTGTATCTTGCCGTCCCGCTCGTGATCTCCCTAATTGTTTTGTAGCCTTTTTTCCACCCCATATGCGCAAAATGGCTGTCGCGTTAAGCGACGGCCCAACTGCATATTTTTTCGTATTTATTCAAAACACTCAAGCCGTTTGACTTGAGTGTTTCGCCACTTTGAGGTATGATTTTTTTGACCAACAATTCCATGCAAAATGGAGTTCTATTATACCATGTTTTGTAGTTCCGGGCAACTTGTTTTACCACTTAATACAGAAATTCTTTTGCCTCCCAAATATCCCGTTTATCTGCTAAACAATATTTGCGAAAATCTGGACTTCTCTAAATTGTATAATTCCTATACCCGAACTTGGAGAAAGTTCGATCCCAAAATGATGTTCAAACTAGTTGTCTATGGTTACATCGGGGGTTATACTCTTGCAGAGATTTGAAAAACGCTTGCAAAAGAGAAAAGTCGCAATTTAGTAATGGTTATGACTTGCGTAATAAATATATACACAGGGCGCAACCTAAATGCGGGGAGGATATTCACCTTCACAAAGAAAACTATTTCAAATTATTGATGTTGTTTGCGATTCTTATTATAAAAATTAACGATGAGTTGTGTGCTACAAAGGACACATAAAGCGTTTTTTATAAATTTCACAATTTACCTTCTTTTGTCTTGATGCAAACTCCAAGCCAATAATTGACATAAAACAATACGAACCCAACAGTATCTGTCGGGTTCGTATTATTCTGCTTTGGCGGAGCAGTGCCAACGTAAATCGAATATATCATTTATAAATCGCTATTGGAGTAACTACAAACGCGGGTCCCTTAACGATATCGGACAAATCTTTTGGAGTTTCAAGAGATTTTTTATTAGGCATTTGTCTGCGTTGCGCTCTATTAAGTGGTAATTCTCTAAACGTCTTAAAAATATCATTAAGTTCAACACTTTGACCGCGCTCGATCTTTTTTTGTATTTTACATAAAACGGTTACATCACCCACAAAATTTTCTTGTTTGACCTTAAAGAACATTTCATCCAGATAGCATACCACTTGATATTCTTTTAATGAATTAAAAGATAAAAGACACGGTACCTCATTCTTGTTTTGTAATTCGCTCAACTGCTTTAAGCCTTGCATGCCTTTTTGAGTATTTTTATCAATCATATTAACTTCTGTAAAATCTTGCAAGGCATTACATAATTTTTCAAGTTCGTTTACAGCATTAGCAATTTCTTTTAACTTTGAAAATCTTACCGTACCCATAAACTCAATGACTTCTTCACGCTGTATACATTGCCATATTTCGTCATTCATACTATCATAAAATTTTATTGGTTCGTCAGCATTTAAATAATCTATTAGCTTTTGAACTTTTGAGGCAGGTGTAATCTGCGCTTCCATTTGAGTTTCAAACTCATTATTGGATTTTTTACCTATTTCACCACTTACAATTCTAGCATTTATTCCAATGCCAGCATTCTTTGCGTTTGTTTGTTTAGAAGTTTGAATAACTTTTGTCGTCACAAATCCTTCAATTGCAGAAAGATAATCGTTTAGCATTTGTTCGTTAAGATATAAAAAGTTTCTTAATATCATAATACACACCAAAATTTATAGCTTAAAGCCGTTATATGTTTCAAAAGCAAGTAAATAAATCGCTTTTAGCAAATCGGGGTTTTTAGCCTTTAACTCATCGATTACAGTATCTTTTTTAACCGTTTCAACAATATCGGTTTTAATCAATTTATCAATCGTTAAGGGTAATTGTTTGCATACTTGATAAAAAGCATCGGGAATACCTGTAACAAGTTCATAGAATTTATCCATAGACACGCGTCGAATTTTATCGTGTGCGACGGATTGACCGTTTACCGAGCAACGCCAAACTATATTTTGAGAATGTTTTGCAATCGTTTCTACAAGAAAACACATATCGTCTGGGTGATTTAAGACTTGATTTTGCATACCTATATATGTTTTCTGACTCGATGATGAATTCATGGTATTATGCTTGTTTTTCATTTCAACATAAATTTTCGTGCCGTCTTGTTGATTAACAACCACGTCAAAACCGTGAAACGGCACTTCGCAATTAGCAATATACTTGAACATATATTGATGAAAATATCCGATTGCATTAGTGTTTGACTTATCGCGTTGTCTATGTATTTCTAACTCGATTATTTCTTCGATTGATTTTTTGAACAATGCTTTATCAAAAGTCAACTTTATTGGGTCGACAATATTGCTATTAAATTTTTCGAGATTTACCGATTTTAATGTTTCGTTATAACTCGCTATGGTTTTTGCAACATGTTTTTCAAAATCCTTTTGTTTTATAAAAGACAGCATGTATTTGTCAGTCATTATTTATTCCCTCCAACGCTTTTTTTATTTGCAAGCCTATTTCTTTTGCTAAATTAACCGGCACTGCATTACCAACCTGTTTATACTTTTCTGATAAAGTACCGTAAAATCCCCAAGTGTCTGGGAAAGTTTGAATACGAGCATTTTCGCGATATGAAAACGGTCGAACTTCAATTGGATGACATCTGTCTGTTTGTTTCATCCCAGGACTTGTCAAGACTGTCAACGATGGTTCATCCAGACCAATTCTTCTTAATATTCCAGTTCTACCCCCACCCATATACCAACAATTTTTCATGTATTCTTTGGCGATTTCGGGGTCAATATCTTTCCAATATCCTCCAGGCGGAACCAGCGCGAATATTTTTTCTTTATAAGCAGAGTATCTCTCACAATTTTCTTTTGATGGATTAACATCTAATTTAACGTCACGCATTGTTGGTCTAAGTGAATGTTTATTCGGAAAATAAAAATGACATTTGTCCACCAAATCGTTTCTGATGCCAACTGTTATAAGTCGCTCTCTCTTTTGAGGTACACCAAAATCCCAAGCGTTTAGAACTCTATATACGGTTTTATAACCTTGTTCTTGAAATATCGACAAGATTGTGTGAAAAGTACGACCCTGGTCGTGTGATAATAAGCCTCTCACATTTTCAAACAGAAACATCTTTGGCTGCAATTTTTGAAGAAATGTGGCATAGTGATAAAACATTGTGCCACGGACATCTTGTAGTCCCAATCTCTTTCCTGCATAACTAAAAGATTGACAGGGTGCGCCCCCAGAAAGCAAGTCCAATTCTCCTTTTTTGATGTCAAATTCTTTTTCTAAATCTCTTTGAGACACTATTGCAATATCTTCACAAAGAACCTTCCACTTGGGTCTATTAAAAATTAAAGTTTTTGCGGCACTTTCGTCAAATTCAATCAAGCCTATGTGTTCAAATCCGGCTTGCTCCAATCCGAGGGCTAATCCACCAGCACCAGCAAACAACTCAATACTTTTCACAACATTACTCCCATGTTTTTTGTTCTATTTTATCATAAAATAATATAAAAATCAACACGCAGAGATAAGTATATTCACCATTTTGGCACCATGGTGGGTGATTGACTTAAACAAGTCGGCAGTCGCTACGCTCCTGCTGAGCCAAGCACCCACCGCGCAATCAACCAACGCAACCGTTGTTGCAAGCAACGCAGGTGGCGAAGCAAAGAGGAGCGTCCTCGCGAGCCTGCTTGCGGATCGCTCCCTCATTTTGCTGTCGCCGGTTTTCTGCTTTTGCATTTGCAATTTGTACGGCTTGCATATTCGGTGTGTCTTGCGGTGTATCTGCTTTTGCCTGTCGGAGAGAAGTTGCACAGAGTAAAGAATTTGTTTGGGTAGACTTTGGGCTTTGTTGGGGTAAATATATGTGCAGAAAAATTTTTCTTAAATATTTTCGGGGAAAAGTTAAAAAACAGTCTTTTTCCTGTCTTATATATGGAGGGATTTTTTCTAAAACCGAATAAGGAGGACTAACTGATGTTGAAAAACCAAATTAACGTAACGGCAAAAGGAAAGCCTTGCATCAAAGAACTGTCGGAAAGCGAAAGGCAGATATTCTTTGAGGCAATCTATTCCAAAGTGCTTGAACTGTACAAAAAAACAACTGAATGAACACAGCGTAACTGCAAGCCGAGATTTTCGTATAGAAACAGAGGTTGCGTTTTAAGGGCGGAGTACGACCACTATTTTAGTGGAGTATTCCGCCTTTTTTATTTACCCAAAAACAAGGAGGAACTTATGGCATACACAAACGCCAAAATATACTTTGATGGCAGCCATTACATAGCAATACCCAAAGAGCATTTTTCAAGGGTACAAAAGCCGTCTGAACAGCAATACGAACCGCACAAGGCGGAGTTTAACAAAGCGTATTCTGAAAGTAAGAGTTTACCAAAGAAAGAGAGAAAAGAGTTTATTACCAATTCACTTAAAGACATCTTCGAGAACGAATGGCAAGCAGAGGAATATGTGCAAAAGCAACTAAACAGAGTAGCAACAAACCGAATAAAGAGAAAGGTGCGCCTAATGCGTAAGGTGAATTTGCAGGAGTGGACGCATTTTTGCACTTTTACCTACAACGACAAGATACACACAGAGGACAGTTTCAAGGAGAAATTGAGAAACACTCTTAAACACCTTGTTAGCAGAAGAGGTTGGAAATACATAGGAGCATGGGAGCGTTCGCCAGATAAGCAGAGGTTACACTTTCACGGAATATTCTACATTCCCTCAATGATAGGCACCTTGCAGGAAGTAACGGATTACAGCACCAAAACGCACAGGAGGCAAATAACCCACCAAAATACCCACTTTCTCAAACACTTCGGCAGAAATGATTTCAAAAATATTTGTACTTTGGAATACATTGTAGATCAACTATTGGAATTGCAAGAGAGAAAAATTCAAGAAAACACAGTATTGAAAATGCTTGTAAAGGAACAAAGACAAACGGAGAATTCAATAAACAACATTATGTCCGCTATTGAGAACGGCGGAACAAGCAATACTGTTATGAAACGGTTACGAGAGTTGGAGAACCAAAACGAGGAATTGGAAAAGCAAATACGAATAGAGCGAGCGAAAACTGCTTGCAGAATAAGCAAAGAGGAGATAGAAAGATACTACAAGACAGCCTTACAACAAGAACCGCAAATGCTAATAAACTATCTTGTAAAAGAGATGTTGCTATTTGACGACAAAATGGAGATAATCTACAACACACCGAGAACATTGAGCCTTGACGAAAGTCAGGGCTTTTTGCTTTATGACGGCAACAGCAAAATGCAAATGTATGAAACAAACGGCGTATGCAAGGGAAAAACAGATTTCAGATTGGTTATGAAATTTTAGACATAAGCAGACTATTTATTCCACAGTGCAGTTGACGTGAGCCTCGTGGGGGCGTAGTAACAGGCAAATACGGGCAAAACATAGCAACCCACCGAAGAAGATTTACCTCGGTGGGTTTTGGTTTGCCTTTGGCGCGGACAGCCTACCACACTCCCAACTCACGTCAACTGCCTTTTGTGGCATAAACCGTCTGCTTAATATTTGATATAGTTTTTGATTTGTAGTATAATATGAAAAAACTTTAAGGAGTAAATATGAACACCCCTATCGAAAAACTATTGTCTGTCTTAAAAATAGCTAATCCGTATAGCTCTATTGAAGAGAAAGCAAAAGAAGTAACAAAACAATATATAAAGAGCCACAATTATGTGCCTTTTCACGAAAACAATTTAATTGCTATCGTTGAAAACGCTCAAGAAGCGGATAAAATGCTGATGGAGCTACTGGAATATACACGGGCTTTTAACTTAGATTTTTAATGAAAATAACCCAATCCGTGGGTTCGGATTGGGTTTGTCTTGGCGGGCGAGTGGTAATCGCGTTTGAACTCTTTTTACGGCTTTTATTGCGGATTGTGTTTCATCAAGCGTAACCTTGTCCGTTTCCACGCCTTTTCCGCCTCTAATGTTGAAATATACTACTGTATCATCATCACCTATATATACCCTACTTACAAGATTATCAATGATTTTCTTTTGGAAATCTTTATCGTTTACATCCCCACTGGTTAAGATTTCTATAAAATCTATCAAGTCTTGTTTGGTGATTTTGTAACCACGTTCCAACTCCAATTGCGCTTTTTGT
>CANQJK010000044.1 GCA_947624235.1 uncultured Clostridia bacterium
ACTTACTGCAACAGATTTTTTGCCGATTTTGCGCCCACATGTTTTTTGACGGAATAGCGCGCCCCAAAATCACGACCTATTTTTACTCAAAACAACGTTAGCGGTGCAATGGGTTTGCGCACCGATCGTTATGACAAATTTTTATTTGGAAACAAAAACACTGTGGCGCAAACTTGCCACGGTGTTTTTATGATTTATGTTAACGTTACATACGATGTTAAATAAATTTTGCTTGATTTACAAGGGCACGCAACTCGCTTTCAAAAGTTTGTATGCTACTATTCAAAGATAAAGTCAATCTTATTCACATCTGTTATGATAAAATTTATTTCATACTTGCCTATCATTCCATTTAACAGGACAGATTTGGCAAAAAACGAATAGTAGTCCATATAAATCTTAAATTTAGCTTTTTTAGAAGATCCAGGAACTTTCAAAATTTTGTATGAAACTATTCAAAGATAAAGTCGATTTTATTCACATCTGTTATGATAAAATTTATCTCGTGCTTGCCTATCATACCATTTAACAAGACGGATTTGGCAAAAAACGAAAAGTAGTCCATATAGATCTTAAATTTATGCTTTTTTAGAAGATCCAAGAACTTTCAAAAGTTTGTATGATACTATTCAAAGATAAAGTCGATTTTATTCACATCTGTTATGATAAAATTTATTTTGTGCTTGCCTATCATACCATTTAACAGGACAGATTTGGCAAAAAACGAAAAGTAGTCCATATAGATCTTAAATTTATGCTTTTTTAGAAGATCCAAGAACTTTCAAAAGTTTGTATGATACTATTCAAAGATAAAGTCGATTTTATTCACATCTGTTATGATAAAATTTATTTTGTGCTTGCCTATCATACCATTTAACAGGACAGATTTGGCAAAAAACGAAAAGTAGTCCATATAGATCTTAAATTTATGCTTTTTTAGAAGATCCAAGAACTTTCAAAATCTATTTCTATTCTTTTGTTTCGGTTGAATTGTTGAATTACCACATGTTCATACATGCGGTCAGTATCCAAAGACTCTACCAAAACCCCATTCTACACGAATTTGATTTTGAAATCTCGTGATTGGGAAAAATCAAAGAAATTCCATTTTCAAAAATAAAAGCAATAATGAGTCCTTGCAAACCATTGCCGTGACTTCCGAATCGTGCAATATGTAATTATTTTTACTTAACTCCTCTTTGACCGTTATTGAACCTCAGTTTGATGTTAAACTTGAAAAATTTTCGCGCTTGTTTTGTAGATTTTTATCGCGTTGTTGCTTATTAGTGCCATTTTTGAGACAGTCTTTTTGGGGTGTTTTTGCGTTTCATGGCATCAAACGTTCCCGTTTTTGCAAAATGTTGTCGTGACAAAACGCGCGAGGGCTTTTGCAAAAAGTTCAAAACAAATCGGCTTGTTGAGCGGTGGTAGAGCGCGCTTCACCTTTTAATGTTCAATATGTCGTCGGCAGAGCAGTCGAGAAAACTGCACAGCTTGGACAGCGTCGCCAACGAGGGCTGTATCCTTCCCGACAGGTATTGCGACACGGTAGGTTTGGACACGCCTATCGCATTGGCAATTTCCGTCTTGCTTTTGCCCGAAGTTTCTATTTCACGTTTCAGATTTTCACTGATTTGTTCATCTAATGTTTTCATAACAATAATATTAGGTATTACCTAAATTTTATGCTTGACAATTAGGCACTGCCTAATTATAATATAACAGAGTTAGGTAAAACCTAATAATTTGTAAAAGGAGATAGAAAAATGAAAAAGGAACAAAAGGGATTTTCTCAAAAGAAGAAAATAATAATAGCCGTTTCGGCGGTTGTAGTGGCTGTCGCAGTGTTGGTGCTGATTTTGGTGCTGTGTCTGCCCAAACGTCCCGAGGAGCAGAAGAATCCTACCAACACGGAACATGTTTGGGGTGAGTGGGAGACTTTCAAACAAGCGACGTGCACGGAACGTGGAGAACTGAGACGTACATGCACTCAATGCGAGGAGTATGAAACAATGCCCCAAAAGGAACTTGGGCACATGCTCGATCCGAAAACCGAACAAGTAAAGCAACCTGCCACGTGTCTTGTCGCAGGAATTATGCAGGGTAGATGTAGTCGATGCGGGCAAATTGCCGAGAGATTGATAGACGCATTAGGTCACAACATGGAGTGGAGTATCGATGGTGAAACACATGTAAAAAAATGCTCTCGTTGTAACCAACAGGAAGGCACGCCCGAAAAGCATGTATTTAACGAAGCCGGTCAGTGCTCAGAATGTGGTTACACAAAGCAGACAAACAAATATTACGTTCTTTCAAAGGATGGTAGCACGCTCACGTTCGGCAGTTATCCACAAAGTGAAGTGACTGACAACGCATTGATTTCCAACCTTAATGCAGAGATACAAAACAAATTGCCGTCAAGCGATGATCTCAATGGTTGGACAGATTACGGTTACTATATTCAAGGAAAAGTAAAAAGTTATATGTGGTTCATAGATGTGGAGTATAAAAGCGACAAATATCGTGGCGTATATTTTACCGAGTATCGTCCGCAACATGTAGGTTATGGAACGGGTATTTCAAACAGCAAGCAGGACGACAATGGATATACAGTGGAAAAGGTTTACTGGTTTAAGTTTGAACCAATTACTTGGAGAATACTGAAGCAAGAGGACGGAAAAGCATTTGTCGTTGCCAATATTATCCTCGACAGCAGAGAGTTTGACGCATTTGGTTCAAACAACTACGCCACAAGTGAGATACGTCAATGGCTAAACGACGTATTTTTAAAAACGGCATTTGTAGATCTGGAAGAATACATAATCGTTACAAAAGTTGACAACAGTGCAGATTCAACAGGAGTTCCCGACAACGGAAACGTCTGCGAGGATACAGAAGACAAAGTGTTTTTGCTCAGTTACGAGGAAGTATCAAACGAGGATTTTGGATTTGATTTCGGCACACGAAAACTTCAAAGCACTGATTACGCCAAAGTTCAAGGCGTAAACAAAATATCCTCCGGTAATGGATATTGGTTACTTCGCTCGCCGTCCTCCGATACAACATACGATGTTCGTGCCGTGCATACATCGGGAGCGGTAGTCGATGAGCGTCGAATGAGCGAGACATCATGCGGTATCGTCCCCGCATTGTATATGGTCTTGTAAAACGGACTTCAAGCAAATTTTCTCACCCCATATCGTCAATTTGGGCGATGTGGGGTGATTTTTTGCTCGTTGTTGGATGTCGGGGCAAGGGGAAATCATGAAAAACAGACCTTTTGACAACGACAATTTTCGCAGAGCTTTTTGCGGAATGATACGGGGTGCATAGTCATTGTGACGACTGCCGGTTGCGTTCTTTCTGCGCTTGTTTTTGTTTCTGTACTGTGGGACGTATGGTCATCTGACAACTGTCAGTGCTATGTTCATTGTGCGCATAGTCGCAGTAATTACTTCACGCATTATGCTCGTTGTGCTCTTTTCTTCTTCGGCGGGATTGGTGCATACGTTCGCCGTGGCGAGTTTCTGCGTTGTACTCGTTGTGTTCTGTGCGCTTGTTTTTGTTTCTGTGCGGTGGGTGAGGTTTGCGGTGCAAGGGTAGCCCGAAGGTTCCCTTTCTGTGGCGTGCCGAGGTCGTTTTGGGCTGACGCGCATGCGAAAAGTCGTCGCAAAGCGCCTCCTTACCGCACAAAAGGTCCTGCTCGGGTAAATTTTGCAGGAAAAGCGCGCGTTTTTGTTTGACTTTTTGCTTACTTTAATGTAATATATATTCAACCGCGTAAAAAGGGTTCTTTTTTCAAGCGCTGAAAACGAAGGGCAATGCCTTTGTTTATCCGCAAAACGGTCAGCCACCCTTGTTTAGCGAGTCTTGTCAGGAGGTAAAAAAGAGTTATGTACGCAATTGTTAAAACGGGCGGAAAGCAGTACAAGGTGACGGAAGGTCTTGTTTTCGAAACAGAACTTTTGGACGCCGAAGTCGGTTCCGCAGTGCAGTTGGACGTTGTTCTGGCGGCGGACGGCGAATCCGTCTTTGTCGGCGAAGAAGCAAAAAACGTCAACGTTACGGCTACGGTAGTAGAGCACGGTAAGAGCAAGAAGATCAACATCTTCACATACAAGGCGAAGAAAAACGTTCGTCACCGTCAAGGTCACAGACAGCCCTACACCAAGCTCAAAGTCAACAGTATCACGGTAGGCTGATGACGGATATCACGATCAAACGCAAAAACAATTCCATCGTTGAAGTGACTGCAAGCGGACACACGGGTTACGGCGAAAGCGGAGAGGACATCGTGTGCGCGGGAGTTTCCACTCTCATTCAATCGGCATTGCTCGGATTGTTGCAGGTGGCGCAAATAAACGTCAAGTACACCGTAGACGAGGAAAAAGGCTCTTTGAGGTTTACTCTGCCCCAACAGCTCACGGCAACGGAACGGCACGACGCCGACGTTATTTTGAACACTATGCTGTGCGGATTGCAAGATTTTTACACAGAGTATTCCGACTATATCAATTTGGAGGTAATTTGAAATGATGTTCATAAAGTTACAGTTGTTTGCCCACAAAAAAGGAATGGGTAGCACCAAAAACGGACGTGACAGCGAAAGCAAACGCCTCGGCGCAAAGCGTGCCGACGGAGAATTTGCCCTCGCAGGAAACATTCTTGTGCGTCAACGCGGAACGCACTTTCACCCCGGCAACAACGTGGGTATCGGCAAGGACGACACCCTGTTTGCGCTTATTGACGGCGTGGTGAAGTTTGAACGCAAGGACAAGACAAGAAGACAAGTTTCCGTTTATCCCGTTGCGAAATAACGCACACATTTGCAAAGCGAGGTTGCGAAAAATGCAATCTCGCTTTTTTCTGACAAAATCACAATGAAAGACATTTTACCGTTAGCTTTTTCGTATAGTTCACAATATTTCAATGTCAAGGACACCTTGGAGTGCGGACAGATTTTCAGATACAAAGCGCTATCCCCCGCTAGGTACGCCGTGTATTCCCGCGACAAGTACGCCGAAGCGGTGCAGGAGGGGGACGTTGTGCAAATATTCACCGACGACGGCGATTACTTTTGGAGATTTTTCGACCTCGAAAGCGACTACGCAGGCAAGGTGCAACGCATATCCGCGCTTTCTCCCATAATGCAAGAGGCGTGCTCTTTCGGCAAGGGAATACGCATACTCAACCAGGATCTTGCGGAAACTATATTCAGTTTTATCATCTCCGCAAACAACAACATCAAGCGTATCCAACAGATAATAGAGCGCATCTGCCAAGCGATAGGCGAGCCTACCCGTTACGGGTTTGCGTTTCCCTCCGTGGAGGCTTTTGCCAACAGTCCTGCAAAACTTTTTGCCTCTCTCGGCGCGGGCTACCGCGACAAATATCTGGTGCAAACGGCGCAGATGTTGCAAAATTACGATCTGACAACCCTTGCAAGCCTCGACAGCCCCTCCGCCCGCAAAGAACTGCTCAAATTTTGCGGAGTCGGTCCCAAAGTTGCCGATTGCATTTTGCTGTTCGGGCTTAAACGCGGGGACGTGTTTCCCGTGGATACCTGGTTGAAAAAGGTGTACCATGCCTACTTCGAGCAGGGACACAAGGACAGTGAGATTTCGACGTTTTTTTGCAATTTGTTCGGAAATGACGCGGGACTTTGCCAACAATATCTTTTTTATTTTCAACGAAAGTATGGACAAACAGTTGCAAATACTGTAAAATAAAAAGAAGTAAGCGCGGAGGTAACACAATGCTTCGAAACAGAAACATCGCATTTTTCATCGATGTGGACAATGTGGGTATCAAAAACGAAAACTACGACAACATCATGGAACAACTCAATGCCATGGGCACGGTGCTGTACGGCAAATTTTACGGTGCGGGCGAACGCAAGCACAAAAAGATTTTTGCAGACGCTCAATTGCGCGGTTATCGCGTGGAACGTCCCATGCGCGTCAAACGTCGCGGACGCAAGGAATTTGACTCCCGCATATTTGTAGACGTCGTGGACGCCGTTTCTCGCACGCCCGCTATCGACACGGTGTGCATTGTCGCTCAGCCGTGCGATCTGGTGTACCTTTACAGTTACTTGCGCGCACACGGTATCAAAGTGGTCGCTTTGGATAACGCCGACGACGCAAGTTGTCAATTCATAGACGAAGTGGTGGATCTCGGCGTCGTGTTGGAGCTTAAACCGCCCAAAAAGTCCGCCCCCCGCAAGCCCGAAACGGAACGCGTCCCCCTGCCCGAGCAGGATACCGCTGTTTCCGATAGTGACGCAACGGCGTCGGTTGTCACGGCAAGCGACGAGGGCTTGGACCGTACGGACGAATTGTTGAAGGAAATTGAACGCTTGAAGGGAGAAAAGGCTACCGTCGAAGAGGAACACACTGCACCCGTCGAAGAACCAGTCGCAGAAGAGCCGACCGAGCAAGAGCAGGAGGAACTTCCCGCAGATAAAACGGTAGAGGAGTCGTCCGAACCCGTTGACGTGGCAGAACAACCCGAAGAAGAGCGATCTGCAAATATCGTGGACGAAGCCAATGCGCTTTTGGACAAGATCGCCGAGATACGCGGAGAACAGGAAGAACCCGCGTCCGCGCAAGGACAGCAAGAACCTGTCCAACAAGAACAACCGCCCGTTGCAGAACAACCCGCAACGCGCACTCCCATATCATCGGGAAACGACAGCGATCTGTTGCGCCAGATAGAGGAGTTGCGTCGCAACAATCAGGATGACGACGAAGATTTTATCGAACAGGTGAGGAAATTGCTGGAAGGTTTAGATTAACGCTCGCATATCCCCATCAAAACGGGTATCGCTCGGGTATTCCGCGCAAAAAGGCTTCACGTCGGGCTACGCGCTTTGTAACTCGAATTAAACACATATATTGCTCGCATATCCCCTGCAAAAATGGCTTCACGGCGGACTACGTCCTTGTTGCAGATTATTTTGCAGTGGACATGCGAGATTTTTATATTATAAGGTCTTTTTCTATTTATTGGATCGGCGCTTTGCCCTCGTTGCAGATTATTTTGCGCGAAACACCCTCGCTCCCTGTATTACAAGGTTGAGACATTTTGGGACTACCGATTATTTTACAGTGGACATGCGAGCATTTTGTATTACACGCTAATTCAATTTATATTTTATCGGCGCGTCGCCCTTGTTGCAGATTATTTTGCAGTGGATACACTCGCTCCCGCCGTTACAAGGTCCCCGACCGCCTACCCCCTATTCGAAGGTATGTATTTCTTTTCTGCTACAATAGTGTTGGTTTCAGATACAGACATTTTGGGATTACTGGTTTCGGGGCAATTCTTTCGTTGCAGATTGTTTGATTGGGGACATGCGCACTCTCGGCAGAACAATGTCGTTATATTGTTTTGACTTACTGATTTCAGAACAGTATCTTGTTGCAGATTATTTTTCGCCGAAGGTCCTCGCGCTTTACATTATAAGGTGTAATATTTTGTCACATCAAATATATTTGTGATTGGTGTGGTGCCCTTGTTGCAGATTATTTTACAGGGGATACACTCGCTCCCGCCGTTACAAGGTCCCCGACCGCCCACCCCCTATTCGAAGGTATGTATTTCTTTTCTGCTACAATAGTGTTGGTTTCAGATACAGACATTTTGGGATTACTGGTTTCGGGGCAATTCTTTCGTTGCAGATTGTTTTGATTGGGGACATGCACACTCTCGGCAGAACAAGGTCGTTACGTTTTTTTGATTTACCGGTTTTGGGGCAATGTTCTCTCGGTGGGGATATGTCGGCACGCTCGGGCTACAAGGGGCGCGCGTATTGTCGTTTGCGGGAGAATCGGTTGAGGTTTTCAATTCTTTCAAAAGTTAACCCCATATCCCGTTTTTTTGTGTTTACAAGCGATTTTCACACAACTCTTTTTTTGTCAAATGCCCTTATGTTTCGGCGTCGGGGTTTTTGTTGCATAAAATATGTTCTTTTTTGCCAACAGCGCAGTCCCTCTTGACAAATAAATGTAAAAGTGATAATATTTATATCTATAATGGACAAGTGTGTCCGTAAGGAGAAAAATATGACAGTCAGACCGTATGAAAAAAGGGATTTTCGCTATGTGCAGGATATCTGCATGCAGACAAGCAAGTACGCCGACAACGATACTCCGATAAACCGCGCGATAATGTTGCCCATGTACTGCGATTTCTATCTCGACTTTCAGCCCGAATGTTGTTTTGTCGCAGTAGACGATGACGATGTGCCCGTCGGTTACGTCCTTTGTGTTGTGGATCTGGACAGGTATCAGGAGTGCATGGAGCAATTGTATCTGCCTTTGGTTCGCAAGGTGTCGGGCGGAGACTACTTTCGTTTTGTTGCGGAAATAAAGGTGTGCGAGCGTTACGTCCGTCAAGGTTACACGGCGCATTTTTACGTCAACGTTTTGCCCGACAGCAGGCGTCAGGGGGCGGGCACGCAACTTGTCCAAGCCTTGGAAAACAAACTTAAAGATATGTTTGTGGAGGGCATGTACCTCATCACGGGGCAAAAGGACAAGGAAACGCGCGCATTTTACGAGCAACTGGGCTACGAGGATATCGACTATCTTTCCGGCTCGGTGGTCTACGGCAAAAAGTTGTTCAGCGAGGACGAATAGTGGACGCAACTTTTCCCATGGCAGAAAAGGACGCGCTTAATTTGAGCGCGCTGTCCCTTGCGTATGTGGGGGACGCGGTGCACAGTCTGTACATACGCACAAAACTCGTCACCGAGCATGACGGCAAGCCCCAACTGTTGCACGGCATGGCAAGTTCTTGCGTAAAGGCAAGCGCGCAGGCGGAGTTGGGCGAAAGGCTGTTGGAGGAATTTACCGATACGGAACGCTCCGTGTATATGCGCGGACGCAACGGCAGTGCCAAACACAGGGCAAAAAACCAAACGCCCGCCGACTACCGCAAAGCCACGGGCTTGGAAGCGGTGTTGGGATATCTGTATCTCACGGGCCAAACGGAACGTCTCAAAAAATTTTTGGAAACACAGTTATGAAAATAGAGGGAAAAAACAGCGTTTCGGAAGCGTTGCGCTCCAACGTGACCGTCAATTCGCTTGTTTGTCAAAAGGGCACGGATAGCGACATAGTTGCGCTTGCCCGACAAAAGGGCGTCAAAGTCACCTTTGTGGACAGGGCGGTTTTGGACAAAATGAGCGCCGACGGCAGACATCAAGGCTACATCGCCGACATCACGGACTTTGTGTACTGCGATGTGGACGATATACTTGTTGGCGAGCACCCCTTTGTTGTGGTGTTGGACGGGATAAACGATCCGCACAACTTCGGCAGTATCATTCGCACATGCGAGTGCGCGGGGGTGGACGGGATAATCATCGGACGTAACAGGCAGGTCGCCGTAACGGACACGGTGGTGCGCACATCGGCAGGAGCGACGGCGCACGTCAAGATAGCCCGCGTCACAAACGTCAACAATGCGATAAAACAACTCAAAGATCGCGGAGTGTGGGTGTATGCGCTGGATATGGACGGGCAGGATATCACCCAAACGGATCTTAAAGGCTCCGTAGCCATAGTCGTAGGCGCGGAGGGAGAGGGCATTGCGCCCTACACAAAAAGGTGTTGCGACGGCGTTGTGTCCCTCAAATTGAAGGGAAAGGTAAATTCTCTCAACGCGTCCGTCGCTTGCGGAGTGGCGCTTTACGAAGCGTTGAGACAAAGAGGTTGATTTGGAAGAGATCATTTTACGTGCAAAAAACGGCGACGAGTCGGCAGTGGAACAACTTTTTTTGTGCTACAAACCGCTTGTGCGCGCCTACGCCAACAAATTTTATCTTGTGGGCGGAGACAAAGACGACCTGTTGCAGGAGGGCATGATAGGTCTGTTTTACGCAATCGCCCACTACGACGAAACAAAGGGAAGTTTTCCCGCTTTCGTGGAGTTGTGCGTGTTGCGACAGATACTGGACGCCGTCAAGCACGACAACGGCATAAGGCAAAAACCGCTCGCAAACTATGTGGATCTGGATTCCGTCCAAAACATGTTTTCCTCCGAAGCGCACGAACCCTTGGAGGCGCTTTTGCGCAAGGAGTTTCGCGAAAAGATTGCAACCGTTGCCCAACAAAAACTGACGCCTTTCGAACGGCGGGTGCTGTTGCTTTTTGCAGACGGGTACAGCTACGACGACATAGCGGACATCACGGGCAAAAGCTACAAAGCGGTGGACGGCGCATTGCAGAGGGCGCGCAGAAAACTGTTGGATAACATCTGACACAGCAAAACGAAAAAAATCACAAAACAATACCAAGGAGCACATTGCAAATGAGCTATGTAGCGTTGTATCGCAAATATCGCCCCGCCACCTTCGACGAGGTCATCGGGCAGGATCACATCATCAACACTTTGCGCAATCAGATATTGCAGGACAAGGTGTCGCACGCATATTTGTTTACGGGCACGCGCGGAACGGGCAAAACAAGCACGGCAAAGATATTTGCGCGCGCGGTCAACTGTCCGCACGTCAAGGAGCACAACGGCAATCCCTGCGGAAAGTGTTCCGTATGCAACACGGTGGGCAACGCCAATCTCGACATCATCGAAATGGACGCGGCCAGCAACAACGGCGTGGACTATGCGCGCGACATTCGCGAAAAGGTGCAATATCCTCCCGTCAACGGGCGCTACAAGGTGTACATCATCGACGAAGTTCACATGCTTTCCGTTGGAGCGTTCAACGCCCTGCTCAAAACGTTGGAAGAACCGCCCAAGCACGCGATATTCATTTTGTGCACGACGGAAGTGCACAAGATACCCGCAACGATACTTTCGCGGTGCATGCGTTTCGACTTTCGTCTTGTGCCCACCCCCGAGTTGGCAAAACTTGTAGCCCATATCTATGACGCCGAGGGCAAAGAGTATGCGCCCGAAGCGGTAACGGCTATCGCTCAGGCGGGAGAGGGCAGTGTGCGCGACTGCGTATCCATTGCGGACAGGTGCCTTTCCGTTTCCGATGACAAGTTGGAGTACGCCGACGTGTTGAGCGTGCTTGGCGTATCTTCCAAAAACAGCATTGTAGCCCTTGCCCGCGCGATATTTGCCAACTCGCCGTCGGATATTTTGACGGAGATAAACAAACTTGTCACCGAGGGCAAGGATATCGCCCGTCTCAACAAGGACTTGTCGCTGTACATCAGGGACGTGCTCACTGCCAAGGTGTGCAAGGACGCAAACAGCATATTGATGCTTCCGCAGGACGCATTTGCCACTTTGAGGGAAATTGCCGAAACGGTGTCCGTAAAGAAGTTGCTGTACGCTATCGACAGGTTTGTATCGGCGGAGGCTTCCCTCAAATACGCCCTTTCGCCATTGATGTTGTTTGAGGCTACGGCGCTGTCCGTGGCAAGTTCCAGCGGAGACGTGGACGCGGAGGGGTTGGACAGACGGCTCACCCGTTTGGAACAGCAATATTCGCAAACAAAGGAAACACGCTCTTTGTATGTGGTGGACAAAACCGATCCCAAGTCGGTGTGGAGAGGCGTCAAAATGCAAATAGACGAGCAAAACGAACCGCTGTTGAACGGGGTGTGGAGCGACGTAAAGGTCAGTTTCGACGCGCAGGGCAACTTTGTGGTGCGGTGCTCGGACGGAGCTTATTGGCTGATAGAAAACAAATTCAAAAAGAGGCTTACCGCCTGCGTGGCAATGTTCTGCGACGGCAAGTTGATAGTGGAGCAGGACGACGGATCGTCCCAAACGGAAATAGACAAACAATTGAGCGCGCTTGGCAAAGACGTCAAGTTCGATTGACACAAATAAATCAAGGAGAATATTATGGGAAATAAATACGGTTACAACGGCGCAGGCGGAGGACACGGCGGTGGATTCGGCGGAGGCGGAATGCAAAACCTGATGAAGCAGGCGCAACAAATGCAACAAAAACTTCAAGAAGCTCAACAAGAACTGGAAGAGCTTACCGTCACGGGCAGTGCCTCAGGCGGTCTTGTAGAGGTGATGTGCAACGGCAAAAAGGTCATTCAGTCCGTCAAGATCAAGCCCGAAGCGTGCGATCCCGACGACGTGGAAATGTTGGAGGACCTTGTGCTCGCTTCCATAAACGACGCCTACGCAAAGGCTCAGGCAGAGGAGGACAGACTTTTGGCTCCCTTCGGCGCCATGAAAGGTCTGCTGTGATATGCCGAACTACATCGAACCTATCGAAAAGTTGATCCGTCAATTTACCAAATTGCCCGGTGTCGGTTCCAAAACGGCGCAACGCTATGCGCTTACGGTGCTTTCCATGAGTGAAGAGGAGGCACAAGCATTTGCAAATGCGGTCGTGGAAGCCAAAAACAACGTGCATGTTTGCTCCGTGTGCGGAAACTACACCGACACAGATCCTTGTCGTATTTGCAGTACGAGGGACGGCTCCGTTATTTGCGTGGTGCAGGAGGCAAAGGATGTGCTTGCGGTGGAGCGCATAGGCGAATACAAGGGCGTCTACCACGTTTTGGGCGGAGTGCTCAATCCCTTAAAGGGGATAGGGCGGGACGATCTGCGCCTGTCCGAACTTTTTGCGCGCTTGACGGGGGACGTCAAAGAGGTCATTCTTGCGACGGACACCTCGGCAGAGGGCGAAGCCACCGCAACGTACATTGCGCGGTTTGTAAAACAGTGCGGTATCAAGGTGACGCGTCTTGCGCAGGGCATTTCCATAGGAAGCGAACTTCAATATGCCGACGAAGTGACGTTGTCCCGCGCTTTTCTCAACAGAAAGGAGATTTAATTTTTCCTTTTGCTTGCCGTAGCGACCTTTTTGCAACTTTGCGTAACGGGGCGTATGCGGTTTTGCGAGCAATAACTTATCTTTACTAACCATGAGATTGGACAAATTTTTGAAAGTTTCCAGAATTTTGAAACGCCGAACGGTGGCGCAGGAAGCGTGCACGGCAGGAAAAGTGGACGTAAACGGACGTTCTGCAAAGCCCGGTTGTCAATTGAAGGTGGGCGACCTTGTCTGCGTGCACTTTGCGGGAGGCGCGCTTACTTTTCGCGTAAAAATGCTCAAAGAGTCCGTCAAAAAGGACGAAGCAAGCGAGATGTACGAGATAATCAACGAATTATGAACAACGGCTTTGCAAACTACGCAATAATTTTGGCAGGCGGAAGTTCCGAGCGTTACGGAAAGGACAAGTTGGAGGAAACGCTACTGGGCAAAACGGTGTTGCAACACAGCGTTGACGCGTTTAGCGAAATCGCCGAAGTGATAGTAGTGGGACGACGCGTTCTCGGCACGACCTACGCCGAGGCAGGCGCAACGCGCTTTCGCTCTCTGCTCAACGGTTTGAAATCCTTGCCTGCAAACGCACAGGGGCTTGTCGCCGTTCACGACGGAGATCGCCCCTTCATCACGCGCGATTTTGTCCGTCGATTGTTTGCAGAGGCGCAACAAAAACAGGAAAGCGTCATTCCTCGTCTCAAAGTTACGGACACGCTGTACCGCGAAAAGGGAGAGGTTATCCCTATGGATCGCAATGAGTTTTTTACCGTGCAAACTCCGCAGGTACATCACATTCAAAGGCTGTTTGACGCTATACGAAAGATATACGCGCAAAAGGGCGCTTTGCCCGACTATCCCGACGAAAGCACCTTGCTTTGCGACGCAAAGGAGAGCGTGTATTTTACCGACGGACTGCGCCAAAACGTCAAGTTGACTTTTAACGGCGATCTGCCCGATTTTCGCACGGGTATCGGCTTTGACGTGCATCCCTTTGCGGAGGGAGAGGGTTTTGTTTTGGGCGGAGTGCACATTTCCTTTGACAAAAAACTTCAAGGGCACTCGGACGCGGACGTGCTGTGCCATGCGCTGTGCGACGCCCTTTTGTCCGCAAGCGGAAACAAGGATATCGGACATCAATTTCCCGACACGGATCCCGCCTACGAAGGGATAGACAGCACGTTGTTGTTGAAGCGTTGCGTGGAGTTGTGTCGTCAAAGCGGTTTCGAGGCGGTAAACGCCTCCGCAACGGTGATATGTCAGCAACCCA
>CANQJK010000045.1 GCA_947624235.1 uncultured Clostridia bacterium
AAAGAGTCTTTGCTCTATATTTTTTTACTCACACCCCAACATTTATTATAGAACCTTTTTTTTTCTACTACAATAGTGTTGGTGCTATACAGACATTTTTGGGACTACTGGTTTTAGAGAGGTGATGCCCTCGTTGCGACCTATCGGTACAAATTTTTTGGCAAATTACCGCAAAATATTAGACAAATCGACATCTGCTGTGTATAATGGTAGTATCCCACAAGGAAAAGGAGAAAAACGGTATGGCTCACAGAATCACTAACGAATGTATTGCTTGCGGCGGTTGCCAAAGCGTTTGCCCCTGCGAAGCTATCAGCGAAGGCGACGGCAAATTTGAAATTGCCGCAGATCTCTGCGTAGATTGCGGTGCTTGCTCGGCACAGTGCCCCGTAGGTGCGATCGAAGAAGAATAACAGATCGCTACTTGTGCGTCGGAGCGGTTGGCTGAGCGCACATCGACAAAACAACCGAATATTTCGAGGAACTCACGGCTGAATAACGGTGAGTTCTTTTTTTTTGTTCTATGTAAAATCGTGGTGCACCTCGGGCAATGTCCTCGCTATCGCTACTATGCGCACAATGCGCGTCGCTTGCTCAAATTCCGCTTTATTATATAGGTGCGTTTCAACATTTCGTCTACTGCAACACGCCGACATTTGTTATAGAACAAAATTCCTCACACATTTTTTTCTCGTCGGCGAAAATTTCTTGCAATAAAATGCTTGCGTAAAACATTTACATAGTGAAAAGAAAAAAAATATTCGTCAAATTCAGTTATAACATTTTGCAAGAAGCTTGACATAAACTGAAAGATGGCTATAATTTATTGTTACAAAGAATAAATGAGTGTGTTATTTGCACACTAAACCAAAGGAGGAGTTATGAAAAAATTTTTATCGTTGGCAATTGCATTGCTGTTGGCAATATCGGCATTTGCGCTGTGCGCCTGCAACAAGGACAATGACGGAACCATTCCGGGCAAATATGAGGAAGTGGAAATAGACACTCCGCAACAGCAGGAGTATCTTGCGGAGACGATATCCGACAAGTTGTTGGCAAATGCGCCCGAAAACGTCGACGAAACGGAAACGGTGCAACAGTGGCTTAAACAATTGGGTTTTGAGTTGAAGTCTACATTGTCATTCAGCACGGACGTGTCGGTAGACGTCAAGGACGTAAAAACGGAATTCAGCACGGACGTCACCGCCGAAGAAAGCATACGCGCGCGTTTCACCTATTCCGAAAGCGACGGCGCGGGATTTCTTGCAGAGGGCACTGTCGGCGTCAAAGGCGGAATAAAACTTCCTCAATTTTTGTGGGAAGCGACGGAACTGCCTGCCGAAGAGTTGGAAAAAATCAAGGCCGTAGCGGAAAACTTTGATTGGAGCGCAAGCATTTTCTCCGACGGCAAGGGACTGTATGCGCAGATAAACGACGGCGTAAAGCAAAGCCTTGCGCAGTTCGGCGCGGAACTTCCCTCCGACAAGGTGATGTTGCCCTTTGACGTCGCGGACGATCCGAACACGGACGGTCAGGACGGCGATATACAACTTCCCGACGCAGACGTCGATTTGGGAGCGGAGCTCAAAGCAAACATCTTGGATGTACTGCAACTGCTCAAAAAATACAATGTGTCCGTAGCCGTGTCGCAAAATGACGGCTGGGCGCTTCGTCTCAAAGTCACAGAGGAAACTTTGCAGTCCCTGTTGGAGGATGAAAACATCGTGCCTCCCGAAGTCAGCGAAGTGATAAACAGCGCGGTGACCTTTTCCAAGTGCGTTGCGGAGTGGTACATCGGCTTCGACAAGGACAACAAGTTTGTCAAAATGGCGTCCAATGTGGACATCGAGGGCAGTATCGACGTGGAAAAATCCGTGACCGTGCCCGTTGCCGTGAGCGGAAGCTTCAAGCTTTCGTCCGTGGAAGAGTTGTCGCTGTTCGGCGGAGAGATCGCCCTTCCTTCCGATTTGGACAAATATGTCGATATCAGCACGCTCGTAGCCTGAACTTTGTTTCCCGCAAAAAGGCTGTTGAACAGACTGATTTCGCACAATGAAAGTCTGTTCGAATTTGCCTTGACTTGCGCAGACGGAGCGAAAACAATATGATTTTGTGTAAACGAGGCTGTTTAGTTAAACGATTTTAGACAAAAAAAACGGTTTGAAAGATTTTTGTTTCAAGCCGTTTTTTGATAGATGTTTCTTGTCGCTTTCCAGCCAAGGCAATTTTTTTCGGCGGGTTTGCGCAATCGATCGGGTGCAAAGCGCAGAACGCCTCAACATTTCTCGCAAAACTCAAAATGTTTAACGCAAAAAGTTTTTGGCACTGCGTCCCGAATGTTTGCGGATCGTGTAAACAAATATATAAGCGTTTGCGTCTATATTAACGCGGAATTTGTGTGCGGTGCACTTTACTAAACGCGCAAAGTGATGTACAATATCACCATGGTAAATCTAAAACCCAACGAAACGGCGGAGGATCTTCAATGCGGAGGACTTCGCATAATACAATCTCGCGACGAGTACCGTTTTACCACCGACGCGGTGTTGCTTGCCAACTTTTGCAGGGATATGCACGGAAAAGTGTGCGTAGAGTTCGGCTCGGGTAGCGGTGTGGTGAGCATTTTGCTTTCCTACAAAAAACACCCCAAGCGCATCGTAGCGTTGGAGATACAACCGCAGTTGTGCGATATGATGCAAAGAAGTGTTGCCATGAACGGCATGCAGGGCATAGAGGTGCACAACATCGACCTCAAACTTGCGCACACCGTTGTGACGGGGGCGGACGTGGTCGTTTGCAACCCTCCGTACCGACGCGTGGGAAGCGGAGAACGTCAACTCAGGGAAAATCTTGCCCTTTGTCGACACGAGTTGAAGGCAACGCTTTCGGATATCATTGCCGAGGCGGGGCGCGTGCTCAACAACAAGGGAAACTTGTATTTGGTGCATCAGGCGCAAAGACTGTGCGAAATAGTGACGCTTTGTCGCGACAACGGCATTGCCGTCAAGCAGATATTGCCCGTGTGTCCCGCGCCAAACAAACAGCCCAATTTGGTGCTTGTGCGCGCCGTAAAGGGCGGAGAACAGGATTGCGTGTTGAGCAGTCCGCTTTGTATAACGGACGGACAGGGCAACTACACGCCCCAAGCAAAGGCTTGGTACGGCATAGCCGAGGATAATTGAGGAACAAACATGGTATATTTTGTTGCAACGCCGATAGGCAATTTGGAAGAGATAACGTTTCGCGCGGTGGAAACGCTCAAAAGCGTGTCCGCCGTGTTTTGCGAGGATACGCGTCACAGCAAGATATTGTTGGATCGCTACGGCATAGACAAGCCCACTTACAGTTATCACAAGTTTAACGAAACCAAGCAGTTGAACTTTGCCCTGTCCTTTTGCGAAAGGGGAGAGGACATAGCCGTTATCAGCGACGCGGGCATGCCCGCAGTGAGCGATCCCGGCAATGTGCTGGTCAATGCTCTCAAACAAAAAAACTATCCCTACACGGTGATAAGCGGTCCGAGCGCTTTCGTCAACGCCTTTGTGTTGAGCGGATACAAACCGCCCTTTACTTTTTACGGCTTTTTACCGCCAAAAAACTCCGATCGCGACAGCTTGTTGGACGCAAGCGTGGGCGTGGCTATATTTTACGTTTCCGTGCACGATATCGCCGAAAACATGGCGTATTTGAACGGTCGTTTGGGCAACAGGGAGTGTTGTCTTGTCAAGGAATTGTCCAAAACTCACGAACGGGTGCGTTTTTGCCACCTTGCGGACGATGTGGACGAGGACAAGGGAGAATTTGTGCTTGTCGTAAACAAGGGAGAGGTTCAAAATCCGCTGTGCGAACTGACGGTGGAAGAGCACCTTGACTACTATCTCAAAGACGGCATGACCAAGAGCGAGGCGGTAAAAGCCGTCGCAAAGGACAGAAACGTATCCAAAAACGAAATTTACAAGCAAACCATTCGGTAAAAAATTTTTTTGCATTTTATGCAATAAATGCGTTGGTTTGTGCGTTTACTTTATGAAAAGAGGTCACAACAAATGACAGCTAAATGTGTTAAGCCCCGTTCGGCAGACGTGGACAGTGCGATCGTCGGCGTGGCGTCAGGCGAAGAAGGAGCGTTGGAAAGGCTCTATGCGCTTGTAGGCAGTGCGGTTTACGCGTACGCGCTGTCCTTAACGAAAAACGTCTACGACGCGCAGGATGTGTTGCACGACACGTTGATAAAAGTCTACGAATCGGCGCCGAACTACACGTCGCAGGGCAAGCCCATGGCATGGATAATAACCATTGCAAAAAACTTGTGTTACGGCAAATTCCGTCAGCAAAGGACCGTAAACCTCACCGAAGAGGAACTGGACCGTCAACTGGGCAGTACAAGCAATTCTTCCGTAGAGGACAGGCTGCTGGTATCGAAATGTCTGTCGGAACTATCCGAAGACGAACGCATTGCGGTGGTGCTACACGCCGTTGCGGGACTAAAACACCGCGAGATCGCCAAACACCTCAACATTCCCCTTGCAACAGAGCTGTCCAAGTACAACCGTGCCCTCGAAAAACTCAAATTGAAAATTCAAGGAGGACAAGATGAAAAAAATCGAACGTAAAGTAAACGAAAGTTTTAACAATGTAACCCCCGATACGCTCAATTCCATTCGCTCCGATTGCCCGACGCGTACCCCCTCGACAGTGGCAACAAGAAGCAAAAACACAACATGGGGTTGGAAAATTGCCACATGCGCATTGGCTTTGTTGCTTGTGGTGACAGTTGTGTTGAGCGGAGTGTTTTTCGGCAAGACGGGCAAAATAAGCGCCGTTGCGTCAACGGTGACGTTGGACGTCAACCCCAGCGTGGAAATACAACTCAATTCTTCGCGTCGCGTGGTGCGCGTAAACGCCCTCAACGCCGACGGCAAAAGGATAATCGGCAACATGGATTTTGAGGGAGCACAGTTGGAAGTGACGGTAAACGCCCTTATCGGATCCATGATACGAAACAAATTTTTGGACGAAAGCTCCAACTCCGTGTTGGTAAGCGTGTCCGCCGACGCAAGCGAATACGACGCGTTGGTGGGGATCGTTTCGGAAGAGATATCTATGCGCCTCAGCGAGGCGACGGTGGACGCAAGCGTTGTTTCGCAATGGCTTCGCGACACCGACAGCGCCAATCAACTTGCAACCGAATACGGAATATCTGTGGGCAAGGCACAACTTATCAACAAGATAATGCAGTCCGCACCCGACAAATACACCGTCGAACAGCTTGTCAAACTCAAAATCAACGAGCTTAACCTCATAGCCGAAGGGCTGGATATATCAGACGACGTGCTCACGCAACAGGGCACGGCAAGCGACGGCAAGTACATCGGGCGAGACAAGGCGATAGCAATAGCGTTGGAACGCGTAAACGCTTCACTCACGGCGCAGGACGTCAACGTAAAATGCAAAATGGACTTTGACGACGGCGTCATGGTGTACGAAGTGGAATTTGTCTACGACGGTTGGAAGTACGAAATAGAGGTGGACGCAACGAACGAGGCGGGCAACATAGTGGGCTTCGAACGGGAAGTTTCGGGCAGACAGCCCGCAGGCACCGACTTGACGGAAGAGGAAATAAAGGCGCTTGCCTTTGATATTGCGAACGTACCCGAGGAAGAACGCGCGTCGATATCCGTTTCGATAGAGCGCGATCGCGACGACGGGCGGACGGAATACGAATTGAAATTTGTTTACGGCGATGTGCGCTACAAGTTTGAAATAGACCAATACGGCAACATTCTGTCCGTCAAAAAGGAGCAATTTTTGGGCGACACGCCCGTGGGACAGCTTACCAACGAGCAGATCAAGCAGGCAGTGCTTGCAAAAGTGCAATCGAAGTTTCCGACCATTACTCTTGACGGCACGCGAGAGTGGGAAATAGAGTTGGAATTCGGGCAGACGTATGAAATAGAATTTTCCTGGGGACGTTACGAGTTCGAGTGCAGAATGAACGTGCAATCGGGCGAGATCACCTTCGAGTACGAGTTGGACGACTGATCCTGTCGCAAAGCGTTTCGATCGAGCCACGGGGGACGATTTGAATAACGATTTATCCGAATAGGAGGGCAGGAACTAACTAACTCACCGAATTTGCGCAACAACGCGAAAGCGTGAACGCAGGGCAAAACGATCGCAAAAATAATTGTCAACATACGCTTTGGACAATACCGCGGTAGTTGTGCTTAATGACTATATGCAAAATAACATCGAAAACGGCTTGAAACACTTGATTTCAAGTCGTTTTTGTGTTCTATGTCAATGACGTGGTAAAAATGCGCGGGGTGAAGATCGCACGCCTTGCTCGGACTGTTGCGAAAGGACGTACGGATACATTGTTCATGTTTGCGCGCAACACGCGCACCGCGCGCTCCAATTCCGATTGGAGCAGTGGCACACCCTCTATGCTTGTTTTCACGCCCCAACATTTTCTCGCATAGTCCATGCTTTTAACGAATTATCGTGCGGACATTGTTTATTCTTCCCGCGGTTTGTGTATTTGCACAAACTCGTCGTGAGCCACTCGCCTTTTCAACGCCTCTATCGTTTGCCTCGTGGCGTGTCCGCTTGCGTGCAGGTCTATTACGTCTATGCCAAGCGCCTTTACGCTTTCCAAAAACGATTTCATATCTTCCCGTTCTTTGTATCCGCTCCAAGTGGAGTACACAAGTTTTGCGCCTTGGAGGCGGACGCTCTCCGCGAGTTTTTGAAGGTAGTGCGCGTCCCGCGACGTAACTTCCAAGACAAACCTGCTCAACTTTGCAATGCCTTCCCGTCCGATAAACCGCTTGCCGTATTTTTGCGCGTAGCAAAGGTATTTTTCCTCGCTCAAAGGAAATTCGGAATAGGCGTAGCACTTTTTGAAACCGTTTGGTTGGGGAATGTTGGGCAGTTCCGAACAAATATCCGTCTGCGCCAGTCGCATCACAAACACGCGATCGCTTTTTATCGTGGCGCGGTACGCCGAAACTATCCTGTCTATGTTTGTTGCGCTTTGCAAGATAAACACAGGCGCGTTGCCGTCGCAAATTTCCGCAAGTTTGTTTTCCACATCGCGTTCGGACAAAAACGGAACGTTCGCGCCTGCGTTGGTCCCTTCGCAAATGAGCGTATCCGCCTTTTGCGGTAGGCGTTTGAGAAATGCGGAAAAACTCTTTCTTCCGTGACTTCGAAAATCGCCCGTGTAGAGCAGGCTGTTTTTGTCGCTTTTGAAGTAGAACATATAGCTGTCGTATGCCGAGTGGTCGCACAGATAGGGGGTGACGGACATGCCGTTCAGTTCTATCGTTTGCTCCCTCGAAAAGGTGACGACCTTTTGGGCGTTTTCTTCCGATATTCCGCCGACGGTTTTTAGTATCTTAAAGGTGGCTTCGCCCAGATAAATTGCGTCGCAGTTGACATTTTGCGCCAAAAGTCCCGCATGGTCGGCGTGATAGTGGGTGATAAAGCACGCCGAGTAGTGTTTTTTGACGACGCGTTCCCTCAACTTTATTCCGCTTTCTGTCTGCTCCAATTCCGTACCGCACTCGATCAGGTATTTTTCTCCGTTGCAGGATAGCTCGATGAGGTTTGCGCCTATCCTGTTTTCGCCGTCCAAAATTTTGTAGAATATCTTGTTGAGTAGTACATACCTCGGTATTATCCCCGTATGTTTGGCAAAAAACGTGCTGAATTTTGACGACGGTATTTTGTCCACCGCAAATTTGCAGTAGCCTGCCGACGCGTCCACCCAAAAGAGGATATCCTCCAAACCGCATTGACTTGCCCTTTCGTCGCAGAGGGGCAGTGTGCGCTTTACGATATCGCCGAAATAGGTCAGCGTTACCTTGTAGTAGTCGTCGTGTTCCTCCACATACAGTTTGGGCAACTCGCTTTTTATGCACTTGTCGCAACGGTAGTGTTCGTCTCGGCGAAGATAAAAATCGGTGGCGTCAAACCGCTTGCTTATCACGCGCAGATCTCGTTCCGTTACGCATTTGTCGGCATATATGATATGCTTTTTTGCCCTCAAATCGAACATCACGCGTCCGCGCGGATAGGTCGCAAAGTCTGATTGGGGAAATTTTTTTGCAAGTTCCTTGTCCCATTGGGAAAAATGTTCCAAATTGCTGTCTATCTTTCCGCTTGCCTCTTCCCGTGCGTCGGCGGACGTCGCGTCTCTCTCCTCGACAAATGTGTACGCCTCTCCCTTTATCACCCAAAAAATTCCTACTTTTACCTGCATATACACCTCGCTTCAATGTTGGTATTCCATATTGTAAAACTCTTTTGAAAGGCGACAAAACGTCGCCCTCTTTCAATCAGCTAACAGCGCTTGTCTTGTCAGCACAATGTCTTTGCGCTTTTTCAAAAATACGTTGAAGTGCAGTTCAAAATGGACGTTGTCCTGTTCGCCTATCAACTTACAGCCCTGTTCCCTCATGCGTTGCGCGTATTCTACGCCCGCCTTGTCTAAATCGTAGCAGAGCACGGAAACGCAAATATCCGTGTTTTCGTCTATTCTAAGATCCTTGGGCACGTTCGACAAATAACCGACTTTGCGCTTGTATTCTATCAAATTGTTGACGGAATGGACGATATCCGCCTTTCGATAGCGCAAAATCTCGTTGAAATCCCTTATGTGCTTGTCTATCCCCGCGTTTCCGCCCAGCGCGCCGTCGCCACACTTCAACTCGATGAGGCAAATTTTGTACTGATCGCTATCGCGATAGAGCGCGATAAGGTCGAATTTGCACAGTTTGCTCTCCTTTTTACATTCCTTTCGTACGCCGTATTCGTTGTCGATAACGAGCACTTCGCCGTTGAGATCCCTGTTGGCAAGTTCTATCTCCTGTTGCAGTTGCCTCTCTTCGTTTTGAGATATGTTGGCTCTGAAATGCTCCATACATTGTTTCAAAACGTCAAAATGGCGTAGCCAAAGATCAATGTCAAAGGGATCTTTCAACATTTTGTCGAGCGCGTCGTTTTTTATCAACTCGTCGCTTCCCCGTTGCTTTCGCGCATACTTTTGGTCAAAGGCAAAGCGCAACTTGTTGCGGGCGTGGGTGATCTTCAATATCCTGCCACCGAGGTAGTAGAGGTGTATCTCGTCCTTGCGCACGGCAAATACCAGCGAATCGTCGTTTTGTATGAGTTCGCGCAGTCCCTTGTAGCGACGATCGTCAAAAAACAGCCTGCTCAGTTCGGCGGATAGATGTTGCTCGTATTCAAGAGGCATGACTAAACTCCTTTACAAAATAACTTGCATTTTTGATGCCCGTCGCTTTTTCGCCCACCCAAACGGGCACGGGACGATCGTATCCAAGGATATATTTGAACAGGTACCCGAAACAGGCGCCCAAACAGCGTTTGTCCGTTTTGGACATCGCGCTCAAAAAGAGTTCGTCCCCCAAACTCTGCCGAAACTTCACAAAGGTAAAAATGGGCGGGATATTCATCACGTCGTTGTTGAATAGGATGTGCTTAAACAACGTCTCGTCGTCGAGACTGTCGTAAAATGCCTTGAAATATGCCGTGTCGCAAAAATTTATCGTTCCCTTGTAGACGGACGCGAACTTGTCGATTTGAAATTTTTCTTTCATAGCAATATAGAAATACCATATTCCAAAACTTTTGTCAAGCGTTTCGCAATTGAAAATGGATAATTCATATTGCAAAACTTGCGTGAAGTTATTCGCGCGGTTTTTGATGACGCAACGGTAGTGGCGGTAATGCGTCAACACTGAGTAGCGCATGCGACAAAGTGCGCGGTACGCTTAACGTACAAGAACTTTGCGACAAAACACAGTGCGTGACTATCCGAAAAAGATTTTTCAACAAGCAATATCGCCATGCGAAAGCGGTGTAGACTAAAGTCAAATGCGGTGCGCGGTAAGGTCGGACGGCTTTTGCCTATCGCGGATTGTGCAAATATGATATTCTTCACACATTACGCAAACGAGTGAAAGAATGGGCGTCAAAGTTAAATTTTGCGCATATGGGGTGCGAAATGTGAATGGAAGTAGTGTGTAGATTTTGCCTATCGCAAGTTGGGCAAGCGCGGGGTGTTTTTCGCAAATTCCAAAAAAAGTTATTCGAAAACGCAATTTTGTGATACTAAATTTGCTTTTTGCCTAAACGGCGTGGTACAATATATATGTAGAGCGTCAAGGGGACGTACGCTCTGCAAGGAAGATCCTCGGGGACTGTGTTTTTCCTGCAAAAATATAAAGGAGAAATACGTTTTATGGATTTTGCAAAATTTGTGTCGCAACTTTGGCAATCGGTAGCAAGCGATAACTTCTACTTTATTCTGTACGCGTTTGCCGACTGTCTGCTTACTCAACTTGTCAAAAAGTTTGTGGTAAACAAGGCAAAGGTGGACGTGATGCACAAGTTCGATTGGGCGGTGGCGCTTCCGTTTATTTTCGGTTTGGGCTTTGCCGTTATCGACGTCTTTTGTGTGCAGGAGATACGGGAGTTTAGTTTGAACGTTTTGCTCAAAATAGCGCTTTCCGCCATTGCGATAGGCGCGCTTGCTTCTACGGCTTTCAAATTTGTCAAGTCCCTTTCGGGACAAAGCCTCAGCGCCCTCTTGAAGGACGACGTGTTCGGAGTGTTCTACACGCAACTGTTGTATTTTGGAAACATCCGCCAACAGCTTGCCGACAAAACGCTCACCATGCAGGACTTTTTGGCGCAGGTAAAGTTGCTTGCCTCAAACGCTCAAAGTATCTATGCAGAGGAGGGTAGCGTGGACCAAAAGCGTTGTCGTCTTGCTCAACTGCTCAAAGGCATAATAGACGACGCTGACATCGACACATGCGTCAACGTAATCAACGAGGTGCTGGCAAAACTTTGCCAAAGCAAATAACGCAACACAGGGACCGCTTTTGCGGTCCCATTTTGCTTGTGCGATATTACAAATAGGTTTTGAGCGATTCGAATTTTCCCTCTTCGTAACGCAATATCTGCTTTTCCAACGACGCCACCTCGGGGTGGATGTTTTCGTTTTCTCCCACAAGGCGGTAAAGGTCTATTATGCCGTTGAGGGTGCCTTGAAGCATTATCTTGGCAATGTGCGTAATGCTTTTGTCCGTCATCATTTTTGCCTTTATGCCCATGTTAGCCATTGTTATGGCAAATTTGGGCGCGGGCGTCGGATTGAAATTGAGCTGTTCGCACATATGGTCCAGTTGCTCCACATAGTGGTCGTATTGCTCCACCTGCTTGTGCAGTGATCTTGTAACTTCCTGCCTTTCCACATAGGGCAAAAGCGTTTTGATGCAACTTTGCGCCATGGTGACGTTTTTGTACAGATCACTCATTGCCGATTTTGTTTTTTCCACGTCGCAATTGTTTTCCGTTACGACCGTTTGTTCCGTTTGCTTGGGGTTTTCGTTTTTCTTTTCGTTAGTCATCGTCGTCCTCAAATGCCTCCTCCCAGCTCAGGTGTGCGTCCTCTATCTGCAACCAATCGGGATCGAAATCGTCAAATAGGCGGTTGCGACAGGTTTCGTAGTTGGCGTAGTATTCGTGATTGTTCTGTTTGCTTTTTGCCATAGTTACCTCCTGTGTTTGGTGATAGTGTGGGCAGTTGTCCGCTAATTATGCGCAAATTTTTGGGCGATGAAGTTTTTTTGTAGCGCAAAAACCGTTGGAAGGCAAACGAAACGGAAAACAAATTTGCATGCAAAAAAGGGAGACCGCCCTTGCTTGGGGCAAATCTCCCGATTTTTATTTTTTTCGCTTTACGGCAAAGCGATGCAGTGTTGACTATTCATATGCGCAAAGCGCCTTGCTGTGACCGTGAGTTCCTTGCAGTTCGTCCTCTGTGTTGATCGTTCATGCGCGGGAAGCGCCTTCTTCTGCCGAACCGCCACAACGCAAAATGAAATCTTTTATCGCCTGCTCGTACCTTGCGTTGTCCTGCATGTAGCTCAAACCGTGCCCCGCGTCGGGAAAGGTGAGCCGTTGGGCATAGCCGTTGCAGGCGTTTTGTATCTGCTCGCTCATTTTGCAGGGGACAATATCGTCCTCTTCGCCGTGTATTATCAAAATGGGTATATGGGTGCGGGAAACGGCTTGGGGCACGTCCGCTTTTGTCACGTCGAAACCCCCGAATATCCGCGCGCCCAGCTTTACAAAGGGCATCATAAACCGCGGATCGAGGCGGGACTTTGCGCACGTGTCGGCAATTATGTCCGACGCCCTTGCGTAGGGGCTGTCCGCAATTATCCCCTTGACGTTTTGGGGCAGGTTTTCTGCGCTTGCCAACAGCACCGTGCTTGCGCCCATGGACACTCCCACAAGGAATATTTCAACGTCTTTGCCGAAGCGATCGATGGCATAGTCTATCCAACTGACGACGTCGAGTTTTTCCCGTACGCCAAAGGTGATGGTGTGTCCCTGACTTTGTCCGTGCGCGCGCAGATCGATGAGCAAAGTGTTGAAACCGCATTTACGCGCCAACTTGTTGCCTCCGCAAAAGTCGCGAACGCTCGTTCCGCGGTAGCCCGGCACCTGAATTTGCAACGGCGCGCCGTCCGCAACGTGGTAGTAACGCGCGGATAGCCTCAACCCGTCAAAGGACTTCGTGTACACGCGTTCGTAAGGGACGACTTCCATTTCCCTTATCAGGGCATACATCTTGTCGCGATCGCGTTGAAAATGCTTGCTGTCGGGCAAGCGGTAGTGATCTTCCGTTTTGTGATGTCGTTGATAAAAGGCGATAACGTAGCTTGCCAACGTCAGGGCAAACAGCACTGCAATTATCAACGTCGCAACGCCGATACCTACATATAACCAAACCATTTGATAGTACCTCTGTTTTAATGTAGCCTACTTATCTATTTTTGTCAAGTGCCTTTCTTCGCAACCCCCTCTTTGCCACAAATTGTCGGTAATTGTTCAAAAGGCGACCTCGACAAAGTTTTGAGAAGGCGTGCAAAAAGCAAATTCCGCACCTATGTGAGCGCTTGTTTTACCATTGAGTTATGCCCTGTTGTACATCTCCATTATTTTTAGGCGAATTTCTTCTACCGTGTTAGCCAAATTGCACATCCTTGCGTTAAAATTAAGCAGTTTTTGTCTGTTTTGTTGGTACATGTCGTCCCATTGAGGTTCCTTCAAATAGACAAATTCCATATACGACTTGTGCACAAGCCAATTGCGGATATCTTTTATCTCGTAGAGGAGACGGTAATCTTCTTGGTGAAAATACGGTTTTTGATCGCTGTTGTCCAATGTTTCAAGAAGCGCGAGTACGGTTCCCAAAGATTTGTTTTCAACAATTTTTATGTTTCTATCGAAATTGCCTTTCAACATTCCCGCATAGATCAACTTTATATCGTGTTCTATGCGCTGACATTCCAATATGGTATCTCCTACAACGCGATGGAATTCATCCAAATAAGCCATTGTTTCCTCCGATAAAATGAAAGTGGTTTTGATCATTATAACATCGCCCATTCCAAAAAATCAAGTTGAATTGCAATAAAATAAGTAGAGAAAGCATATACCGCCTGTCAACACAGCTCGCAAGCGTGCGAATGGTTCCGTCGTCGGCGGGCTACTCCTCTCCCGTAATCGGTGACTCCAATGGGACTCGCCTCCGTGTAACGGAGTAAGCACATTTGGCGTAAAACCGATCTGCACAGTGTGCAGTTGGTAGCCAGATGCCCGCCCGCAGTGATAGAAAGCAACAAATCTTTTGTTGCAATGATACGGCAAATGAAACGAACACAGTATGCTACGTTATTTTCGGCTCTCGTACCTGTGAACACACAAAGCAGGAGCAAAAGGAAGCTATGAAAAAAACACGCGTTGATTGCGTGTTCCTTTCAAAGCGACACAAAACGACGTCGCGTATTGGTGACTCCAATGGGACTCGTCTCCGTGTAACGGAGTAAGCAAAACGAAGTGGAGCGCTACGT
>CANQJK010000046.1 GCA_947624235.1 uncultured Clostridia bacterium
AGTTCGGATACCACAGTTACGGTGACGTTTGTTCAAAATCAACCCGAACCCACAACATTTACCGTAACGGTAGGTAGTGTACAAAACGGAACTGTAAAGCTCGATCCCGAAAAGGACGCTTACACCGAGGGCGAAAGCGTAACGGTCACCGTTACACCCGCAACCGACTACAAAGTGGCTACCTTTACGGTAAGCGGACACGATGACGCAACGCTGAATGACGAAGGCAAGTACACCTTCCAAGTTACAGCCAACACTACAATCAACGTAACGTTTGAAAAGAGCACGCCTCCCGTACCCGAAACGGTAACTGTTACCGTAGTAGAGGGCAACGGCGCTCATGTTGCGCTCAGTCCCGAAGCGGATAGCGTAGTTGAAGGCGAAGATGGCGACGTTTACACATTCGCAGGCGGAACAGAGGTCACCGTTTCCGTAACCCTTGACGAAGGCTTTGATTTGGACATATTCTATGTCAACAAAGTGGAAGAGGATCTCAGCGCGGACAACGAGTTCAAATTCTCCGTGTTGGAAGATACGACGATCGAAGTTACGACTGTCCGCAATTTCACGCAGGAGTTGCTGGACTCCTTGAAGGGCACTCTCAAAATCGAGGGCGAACTTGACCAATTCTATTCCGAATATGACGAACATGTACCTTCCACATTGAGCGCGTCTTACGACGTTGAAAAAGGTCTTGTTTGGCAATGGGAACTTTACGACGGCGAGTACCTTTCCAACTTGGTATTGAAAGCGGACGAAGATGGCAATGTTGTCGTTCCCAATCGTCAAAAAGACGGTAGCGTAGTGTGGAGTTATCCCGTCAATTCCTCCGACGAAGAAGTGGTTGTTCCTTTCTCCGAATTTGCAAACCCCTTTGAGAGTCTGGAATTGAGCGATTTCGTCTATGTCGGCGAAAACACTTGGAAACTGGTCGATCTCGAATTGGCGGCAGAAGTTGCAAGCGCTATTTCCGGTTACGACTACACAGAAATAGGTTTGGAAAGTTTCCAACTCATCGAGGAAGACAACGCTATAACCACCATCAAGTACACGACGCGCGAAGCAATGGACTCCTACTATGATACATACGTTCACATTGCAGATCTGACTGTTACTCGCGGATTGGTCACAATTCCTACGGACTTGATGGAGCCGTACGCCGAACAACAAGAACTTGAACAGGCTCTTCAAGCGGCGCGCGATGCAGTTACCTACACGGTACACTACACGGACGACAGCGAAGAGGGCGCAGAGGACTACAATCTTTACCGTGCAGAAAAAGCTATTTGGGTAGATGACGGCGAGAATTCGAGAGCATATGTCGAACGTCCCGACGGAACGGCGTGGGAACTTGTTTACGGCGAGGACGGCAAAACGTTCGAGTTCAGTTCCGACATAGCGGTATCTCCGTCTTTGCATAGCGTATCCGCTTGGTTCGACCTTTCCGGATACAGCGCATCCTTCTTTGAAGAGACGGAAGAGGGCGTGTACACTTTGCGTTCCACCGACACATCGCTTGCACCTTACTTTGCGGTAAGTTTTGCAACTGTTCAACAACTTAACTATGCAAACTATGCGACCAACATCAAGGTAACGTTGGATAACGGCGTTCTTTACAGTGTGGAATATGACTACGAAGTCATTTTCTGGGGAATGGTTCTTTACAGCGGACACGTTGTTATCGAATTCAGCAATTTCGGTCAGACAACTGTTCCCACAGAGGTAGAGTTGCCCGCAGATCTTATCAACGGCAAATTTGCCAAAGACGTGCTCGGCACTTGGTTAGATGACGAAAACGGATCTCGCGTAGACATCGCTATGGATAGCATCACTATCGACGGCGTTGAGACGAGCAAAATCGTAGTCAACGAGGACAGCACTTACACCGTTACATTGGGAACGGAAACTTACACTGTCAAAAAGACCGAGAACGGCAAATTGAGCGTTCAAAGCTCCAAGGGAACGGTAGAGTATCGTTTCAGAGTTACTCCTTGGGAAAACCTCATCGGCGAATACAGCGGTGTAGAAGACTCCGGTTACTACGGATGGAAAATCAAACTTTCCATAACGGCGGAAGGTTTGACTCTCACTTTGGACGGAGAAAGCGACACTCTCACTCCCGACGACTTCACGTTTGTCGAGGAAGGAGACGCTGTGGGCATTTACTTCCCCATTGGCGAAACAACCTATGGCGACACTTTAAACGCTTACATCATATGCCTGCTCAAAGGTCAGGTGGTCGATTTCTACGGTAGCGACGGCTATGACTACTACTTTACGTCCTATCTGTATTCGGAAGACTACGTTGCCGATTTCAGCGGTTACTACGGAACCTTCACCCTTATAGGCGGAGAGGACATGATAACCATTTCGGAAAGCGGTATCAAGATGGTACTTGACGGCGAAACATACGAAGTTGCGACAGAAGATGTAGAGTACTATCCCGTAGAATACCAAGTACGTTTGTTCCAATTTGAAGTGGACGGCGTTCAATGCGTATTGCAACAATACGGTTCGTCCTTCGGCAAAGTCACTTTGTTTATCGAAGATGAATTTTACGGATCGTTTGTTTCGAACGATTATCAACATTCCGCTTGGTCTCAATATGTAGGCACGTTCTACGGCGAGGACGAAGACGGAAACTTCTATGAAGTAGTTATCACTGAGGACGAGATCGTATTCAGCGTCAACGGTGACGAGGTCGTACTCAAAGTCAATGGTGACGGTAAATCCATTGTCGGCGTCGATTTCGACAGATATCTGATGACGGACGGCGACGACGATTTCTGGCTGTATCAATTCGACTTCTCCATCGGCGACGTGCGTTGGGGCTTGCAACAGATCGAAGAAGGTACAGATTATAACAGTTTGTACTTGATCAGCAGAGGCGATCTTGACAATACGGTCATCTGCGTTGTAAATCGCGATCAATATCAAGAGATCGAAGATTACAGCGATTACTACGGAACATATCAAAACGACGACACCAAGGTAGTGGTCTCCGCAGAGGGTATCACCGTTACCGTTGAAGGCGTTGACGTTACGACAACGACGGACGTTGTGTTCGCTTCCAACTACGACTACGACAGCGAGTCTGTATATTATCAATTTGTATTCACTTGGAATGGCAAAACTTGCATCTTGCAGGTAAGCGACGAAGGTAACGCAATGATATTTGTTGTTGATCCCAAGGGTGAGGCAACACAAAGCTTCCTTATCAACAGCGCGTACGTTGTTCCCGATCTGTCCAAGGACGACGAGTTCATCGACGATTGGAGCAGATACTACGAGACAGACGATGGTTTGAGCACGATCACCATCACCGATAAGGGTGAAATTCAGGTGGTTTTGAGCGGACAACCCGTTGAAGTTGCGCAAGTTGTTTACTACGGCGCAGAGGGCGGTTTGATCATTAAGCTCAGCGGTCGCACATATCAAATGTTTATCGGCTACAACTCCGACTACAAATACGTTATCGTAGCTGTTGACGAAGATGGTACTGTGCTGAGATTTACGCAAGCGGATCCCGTTTCCGATAAATCTTGGGAATCCTATTTCGGCACCTGGACAGGCACGGGCACATTTGAGACGGACACAGGTTATGAAGACAAAAACGTGGTGGTGGTCATTTCCGACGGCGCTATAACGTTGCAGATCGACGGTGGCGAAGTAATGAACGCCATCAATCCCAAGCTTCGTACCAACGGTTACACCCTTATCTTCACGTTTACGGCAGGCGGAGTTGATTACCATATGTACGACTACACCGATTCGCAAACTCCCTATTTCTCCTTGTCTGATTACGGCTACAACATGACGGCATATCTGTACAAGCTTGATTGGCCGGAATTTGTCGGATACTATGACAACGAAGCAGGCGACCGCGACATGGACGGCGAGGTGTGCTACATCACCATTTCGGCGACGAGCATCACCATTCAGATACAAGGTAGCAGTCCCGTTACTATCGAAGCGTCGGATATCGAATTCAAGATCGAGGACAACGGCGAATTCACCTACAAGGTATTCTACTTCACATTTAATAATAAGGATTGCCAATTGATGGAGGCGGGCGAAGGCGTGTTGATGTTTGCCGACGTTGACTACGAAGAGTACTACATCACCGTTTACCTCAACGGCGTTGTCGGTGGCGGTGACAGCGACAGCCCGTGGCCCGATTTCGACGGAACTTGGACGGGCACCACGGACGAACAAGAACCCAGAAGCGTTGCTATCGAAATCGACGGCGAGTATATCTTCCTCACGGTAGGCGATGACGACGGCTTTGAAGCTATCAACCCCTCGCTTGTCGGAAGCGTTTTGTCCTTCATGTGCGGAGGCGAAGAGTACATGCTCACAATAGTGGGCGACCAACTGCGCATCTACAACGACACTTGGGGTTGGGAAGCAATGTGCGACAAGTTTGAACAAGGCGGTGGAGACGAAGGCGATTGGTCCGAGTTCGACGGCGTTTGGGAAGGCAGTGACGCCGAGGGAACGGTCTACAAGGTAGAATTCAACTCCGTATCAGGTCGTATCGACGTTACTCTCGGTGAGGACATTGTCCTTGCTCGCAACGTTGAAGTTGGCGAAGGTCTGTTCGGCACCAAGGTCACGTTTACTGCTAACGGCGTCAACTACATCTTCGAAGATGACGGCGTAGGCGGTGCTCGTTTCCATGACGAGGACGGCGACGTAGACGTTACCCTTACGCGCAAGAGCGACGACGGCGACGAAGTGGACTACTCCTTCTATGCAGGAGACTATTACGGCACGGGCACAAACGGCTCTGTCGAGATCCTCATCACCAAGGACTCCATCACAATAAAGATCGCAGGCGTTGAACAAAATGTCACAGTGGTGTCCTACACTGCCGATACCGACGGTTTCAAGCTGGATATCGACGGCAAAACCTATTACGTTTACTCCATGGAAGAGAGCAATATCACAGCGGTGTGGTTTACAGACAACGGAAGTACACGCATCAACTGCACTCAACCTGTCGGTTGATCACAACTGAAATTTACAAAGGGGACGCAAAACTGCGTCCTCTTTTTTTGCCTGTATATAGTGCAATTTTAGTTGCATATTTTGTCAAAAAATGTGATAATTGTAAAAAGTAATTTTTTGGAGGCAAATATGGCACGTTTAACTAAACGTATAATAGGTATGTTCATTGTGTGTTTTTGCACGCTGTTGGTTTTGGCGAGCGCAACGCTGATATTTGCCTCGTGCAAGCCCGAACCCGTTGTCGAAAAGGGCTTCACGGTGACGGTGGCAAGTTACGACGTCACGCAAGGCGACGTGTCGGTAAGCGATCCCGCAAACGGAGACAAGTACATCGCCAACGAGCAGGTGACCGTCACGGTAACCCCTGCCGACGGCTTTGAAGTGGACAAGTTTGCCGTTGACGGAAGCAGTGCGCAGTTGCAAAACGGCAAGTACGTCTTTGCCATAACGCGCGACGTCGTTGTAGAGGTGACATTCAAAAGTATCGATGTGCCACAGCCTACAAAGTATTTTACGCTTGTTGCGCAGTGCGACCAAGGCGCAAGTGTGAAGTTTTCTCCCGCTTTGGAACAGTACGCCGAAGGTTCCACTGTCACCATGACGGTGATATGCGAGGACGGCTTTGCCCTCGAAGAGGCGCTGTCCAACGGCAATTACCTTCTTTTTGACGGCGAAAGCTACACATTCCAAGTCAAGGAAAACGTTGTTTTCACCATTACCACAAGGGAGGCGCCCTCCAACGCGCTTTTGCAGTCCCTTTGCGGATCGGTGTCCTTTGGCGGTACGCTTACGAGCAATTTTTTGGATGACGATCGTTCCTCCGTTGCGCCGTTGGACGTGCTTTTCGACGCCGAGAACAGGGCGGTGTGGCAACGCATGTGGAGCGGAGATTTTCTTGTGTACAGCTACGTCCTCGTCGAGCAAGACGGCAAGGCGGTAACAGTCAGTCACGACGTGGACGGCAAGGTGAGTTTTGCGCCTACGGGACAGGATTTCGAGGACGTTTTCAACCCCTTTGACGAATTGAAACCGCGCGACTTTGCCCTTATGGGCGAGGGCGAGTGGCGTTTGCTGGACAGCGACAAGGCGTCTCGCGCAGTGTGGATGCTTGCAGGTTATCGCGACGACGTGTCCGAATTTACTGTCATCGAGCGTGACGGCGTTGTGAGTATACAAATCGAAACAAACATTATGTACAACTCCGTCGGCGAACGCTACACCCACAGTTTTGTACTCAACCCGTCGCAACAGGGCAGTGCAAGTCTGCCTGCCGATTGGTTTGCCGACTACGCTCCGAGCGCAGATCAGGCGCAACTGGAACAGAGGCTCAACGAGCTTGCGCAAGCGCAAAGTTACACCGTGCGCATCAACAGCCAAAGCTCCTTCGACACGTCCTTTTCGGATGTCGTCGCAGTGCAAAACTGCATCTACATCAGCGAGCAATTCGACGGCGAAACGGACTATTCGGGCTTTTTGGATCGCAGTGACGGCAAGGCGTGGGCTTTTGTGCGAGAGGACGGCAAACTCGTGTTTGAACCGAAAGCTCTTGACGAGTACGCTTCCGTAGCGGAACTGAAAGCGCAATTTGACTTGCAGGGCGTTTCGTTGTCCCTTTTTGAAAGCAAGGGCGACGGCGTCTTTGAGTTGAGAGCGGTGGACTGCATGACCAAGGGGCGCGCAGGCGAAGTGTCGGGCATTGTGGGCAAAAGCCTTGCAACGGGCAGTTACGACAAATATTTGTGGGCAAACGCAACGGCGATATCCATAACTTTGCAACAGGACGCCGTCGTTATAAGCCTTTCCTATTTTGACGGCGTGGGCGGAGAAACGCTTGTCGCCACATTCGGCAACTTCGACAGCGCAGTGTTGCCCTTCGAACTCACTCAACAAGACTTTGACGGCTTCATACCCGACAAATTTGTGGGCATGTGGGTGGACGACACCTATTCTTTGCGCGTGAGAGTTTCTCCCGATTGGGTGTTTATCAACGGCATAGAAGCGGACAGCGTGGCGTTTAACGACGGCGGTTACGACGTCAGTTGGCTGGGCTACGCGTTCAGGCTGTATTTCGAAAAGGACGACGACGTTGCTCCCAAACTGTGGGACGGCTACGAAACCATGGATATGCACCTCAGAACGGTGGACTGGGAAGCGCTTTTCGGCGAATACAGCGGTTCGTCGGGCGACGAAACGTGTTCCGTTGTCGTCAACGAGCAGGGCGTCACCGTCACCCTCAACGGCGAAACACTCCACACCGACAGTTTGGAGTACCACGAGGACGATACCCTGACCTTTATATTTTTGCTTGTGCTAAACGGCAAGTACTACGGCTTGCAACAGTGGGGCATGGAATTGCAACGTCTGCGCCTGTACGCCAACAGCGGAAATTGGGAAATGGTGGTCGCCAAGGAGGGATACGCGCCCGATTGGAGCATTTACAACGGCACCTTCCGCGACAAGGAAGGCAATGCGGAAGTGGTCATATCCGACGACGGGTTGGACATCACGCTAAACGGCAACAAGTGCACCGTCAGCGACATACAGTTTGGACAGTACGCCGACAAGAGTCTCGGCGCGGTGTATCGTTTCAATTTTTTGCTCAACGGCGAGAAGTACATCTTGCAACAAAACGGCGTAACGACGGACAAAATGTGGCTTGTAAGCGACGATAGGTCCAAGCAATACAGAGTTATCCGCACGACCTACACGCCCGATTGGTCAAGTTATGTCGGCGTTTACTCGGGCAAGGACATTTTGGGCAAACAGTACCGCGTGGAAGTTACGCAAAACTCCATTTTGTTTGCCTCGGGCAGGGCAGAACCCGTTTCCGCGCAGGATATCGACGTGGACTACTACAACAGCGCCGACTTCTCCCGCGTGATATTTGTCATATCTTTCAACGTCAACGGCGTTTACTACTATCTGGAACAGTACAACCTGGACGGTAGCAAACTGTGGCTGTACGACGACGCGGGCAAGGTGGATATCTATGTGTGCACCGAGGACTACACAAGCGACTGGTCGCACCTTATAGGCACCTACAACGGCGAGGATCAAAACGGCGTCAAATACGTCGTCACGATAACCGCAACGGGCGTAACGGTGCAACGCGGAGGACGCGCCGTCGCCGTCAATTTGCTCGACTACGACGATTTTGCGGGCTTTGTGTTGGTAAACGGTAGCGGTAGACACATCTATTTGGTGGATCTGGGCGACAGGTTGTATCTTTCGGACGAGATAAACCGCGTCAACGTGTACCTGTACAGAGATGCTTCTGAGGGCTGATATGAAAAAAGCAAAAAGATATCTTTTGATCGTATTTTGTGTGTTGTTTGCATGCGCATGCTTTGTCCTTTCCGCCTGCACGTTGCCCGACGATCCCGTTGAAGAACAGGGCTTCAAGGTGACTGTCGCGCAATATGATACCGAGCAGGGGACGGTGTCCGTAAGCCAGCCGAAAGAGGGCGCGCTGTACGACAATGGCGAAAAAGTCACCGTTACCGTCACTCCCGCAAACGACTGCGAAGTGGCAACCTTTGCGGTGAGCGGACACAACGACGCGCAACTGACGGAAGGCAAGTACGAATTTGAGATCACCGCCGACACGACCGTTACGGTGACGTTTCAATCGTCGCAACCCGTTGCTCCCAAGGAGGGCACCGTCACCGTCTATTACGACGAGGAATTTGTGTCCGTAACGCTTGAACCGCAAGCGGAAAACAATTTCTACGCGGGCGGAACGGAAGTTACGCTTTTCGTCACAGTCAACGACGGCTACGTTGTATCCAGCATTTATGCAGGCAACAAAGAGGTGCACCTTGCCGAGGGCAAATACACCTTTGTAGTGGACGGCGACGTCACGTTCAACGTCAACGCGGCGCAACTGTTCAACGAGGCGCTTCTTGCCTCCCTTCAAGGCTCCGTTTCCTTTGACGGCGAGTTTACGGAAACGGACATCGCAACAAACGAAAGTTATTCTTCGGGCTACCTCACGGTGTTTGACGAGGAGCAGGGCGCAATGCTTATGCAAAACAGTTATATGTCTCGCCCCACCTACTGCATGCTGTTAAAGGATGTGGACGGCAAGGCGGCGTTGGTGTCGCACGGAGAGGACGGCAAGGTGATATACGACGTTTCCGACGAGGACTTTGCGCTGTTTGCCAACCCCTTTGACGCCCTATGCGTAGAGGACTTTTCGCCCCTCGGCTTCGGCATTTGGGAAATCAGCGACGACGAGCTTGCCCAAAGCGTGGCAACGGCTATCACGGGCTTTTACGACTCCGTAACGTCCTTTGAACTGTTGGGCGATCAAACGGTGGAGCAGATAGTGATCCGTGCGGAGATCGCATCGCTCGGGTTGAGGCAGGAGTACGTCTTTGACGTCACAATTGGCGCGACCATTCCCCAAGAGTGGCTGGGCGACTACACCGAGACCGCCGAGCACCAAGCGCTTCGCGACGCATTGGCAAAGGCAAAGCAGGCGGATAGCTACACCGTGCATTACCACAGCGAAGAAGTGGGCTACGAGGACGTGGACTACGAAATATTCTACACTCCGCAGGGCATCTACGAAAACCTCGTCGATTGGGAAAGCGGTTGTTTGGAGCGCGTAGACGGTAACGTATGGCAATATTCGTACGATCCCCAAACGCAAACCTTCGAATTTTTGACGGACTTCTACAAAAACGCGACCATATCGCAATTCGGCGCGGACTTCGAGGTGCAGGGCGTAAACTACGCGCTGTTGGAAAGCAAAGGGGACGGCGTGTTCGAATTGAGGCTTATCGACGCAATGGTGGAGCAACATTACACCCTTTTTGCAGGATATTTTGCGCAGTACTTTGCCATAGGTCCCGATGAGATAAGATATTTCCCCTCCGCAACCACCTTTCGCATAGAACTATCCGACGGCGTGTTGGACAAGGTGATATTCGACTACAACTACAACAATTACATCGAGGAACGCGTCACGTTGCAATTTTACGATTTCAACAACACGCAACTGCCTATCGATATCCCCGAGAGCGCGTTAAAGGGCAACATAGACGTTGACTTTTGCGGTACTTGGGCGGACGACAACTACATTTTCAAACTGAACGTCAATTTGGACGGCATAACGGTAAACGGCGCGGACGCTTCGGATATCACTGCCCTTCAACAGGGCGGATACCGCTTCAAAGTGGACGGAGTGCAGTACTCCCTTACAAAGCAGGGAGACGCTTTGACGCTTACCGACAACATCGGCTCCTACCTTTTGCACAGCGCCGAGTGCCCTTGGATAGACTTTGTGGGCACTTACACTGGCAAGGACGGCAACGGCACAAGTTACAGCGCGGTGATAGGAGAACGCGGTTTGACCGTCATCAAGGGTGATGACGTCTTTGCGATACAGGAGTTCGAGTTCGGCTTTGAGTATTCGCAGGCAAACGAAGTGTATTTTTACACCTTCGATTTTGTGCTCAACGGCGCGCACGCGTTTTTGTATCAAAACGTCAATCAGGCAAATCAGTTTGTGTACGGCGAGGAGTACGAGGACGAAACGCAGAACAAAACGGTGGTGCTCACCTTTGCCGAGTGCAAATGGACAGAATTTGTGGGCACCTACGCAGGCACGGACGACTACGGACACACTTTTAACGTCGTCATCACCGCAGTGAGCGTGTTTGTCACCTGCGACGGTGTCACATACACCGCAGTTATAACGGACTACGACAACTACGAGGGCTTTTGGTTGCTCATCGACGGACAAGTGATGTGCATTGCCAACGCTGGATACGGCAACAAAGTGGATTCCATTGCCTTTATGAAGGAAGATCCTCGCGAATACCACGTTGAATTGGAAAGAACAAACTGATAGCAGAACAATGATCTTGTTTGGAGCCAAAGTTTCTCAAAATATCTGCAAGTGACGACAAGTTCGTCACTTGTTGTTTTTTGGGAGCGCCCACGCCAGCCCGAGCGCGTGATCGCCCCGAAATCCATAAATCAAAACAATGTAACGACCTTGTAGCAGACAGAGCGAGTGGCTTCGTATCTACACAAGAGCCATTTGCAGTACTTAAAAATGTCCATGCGACGCGGGACTGGTGGTCGGGGACCTTATTTTACCCAGAGCGAGTGTGTTTCGCGCAAAATAATCTGCAACGAGGGACTGTCGCGAAACCAGTAAGTCAAAACAATGTCCCGACCTTGTAATAGATAGAGCGAGTGTATCCCCTGCAAAATAATCTGCAACGAGGACGTAGTCCGAAGCGAAGCCTTTTTACAGGGGATATGCGAGCGGTGTGCCGTTTTATCGTTAGAAATTGCACAAATTTTTGTTTTGCGCCTTTATTTATTTTACTAATTCGTCGAAAAATGATATTATTTATACAAATTTCTTTATAGGAGGGAAATTATGAAACTGACAAAAAGGCTTATCCTTGCAGTACTGTGCATAGCATTGGTGCTGACAAGCACCTTGTTGGTAGTTACCGCCTGCGATCAGGAAGAAACAGGCTTCAAGGTAACTGTCGAAGAATACAATAACAAACAAGGAACCGTGTCCGTAAGCGAGCCGAAAGAGGGCAAGCTGTACGACGAGGGCGAAAAAGTTACCGTCACGGTGACTCCCGCCACCGACTACGAAGTGGCTTCATTCGTAGTGAGCGGACACAGCGACGCGACAATGCCCGCGGGGGGGGGTAGTTGCTCTTTTGATGTAACTGCCGACACGACCGTTACGGTCACGTTTCAACACGTCGTTCCCAAAAAGGACGGCACTGTCACCGTCTATTACGACGATGAGTTTGTATCCGTAAAGCTTGAACCGCAAGCGGAAAACGATCACTACGCGGGCGGAACGGAAGTTACGCTCACCGTCACCACGCCGAACGGTTACGGCGTATCCAGCATTTATGCGGGCAACAGCGAAGTGCATCTTGTTGACGGCAAATACACCTTTGTAGTGGACGGCGACGTCACGTTCAACATCAACACACAACAGGTAATGACAAACGAACTGTTGGAGTCGGCGCAAGGCTCCGTGGTGGTTAGCGGTACGCAGTCCACTGTCTATTTGTGGGACGGCGAACCTGACGGAGAACCCATGGAGGCGGAAGTTTCCACTGTTTTCGACGCGAAAAACCATGCCATTTGGCAAACGGAGTATTCTTGGGGCGATCTTACCTACTTCAAGGTGCTCACCAGGGACGCTGACGGCAAGGGCGCAACGGTAAGTCACGGCACGGACGGCAAACTCGTTCTCACTCCAACGGATTACGACTTTGACGAATTGTTCAACCCCTTCGATTATTTCAGCGCGTCCGACTTTGTCTATTTCACCATCGATCAATACGAGATCGCCGACGCTGAAAAGGCAACTGTGGCGGCAAGAGCCTTGACGGGCTACTTGGTGGAAGTGGAAAGCTTTTACATATTTGCCGAGGAGGGCAAAATAGCGCGTATCGAGATAACCTGCCCCGTGCAAGACGGCTTCGAAGGCGAGCAAGTTCAGATAAGCTACTCTCTCGAACTCTCCGAGCAGGGCACGGCGAGCGTACCTGCCGATTGGCTGGGCGACTACACCGAAACGGCGGAACACGCGCAACTTCGTTCTGCTCTCGACAAACTTGCAGGCGACAGCTACACTCAACACATAGACAGAGAAAGCGATTTTGCCAGCGACGAAGTGGCATACTACACCGATAACGGAATACAGATATATGAAGTGCTGTTCCAATCTTACAGCGGTTACGCAAAGCGTTCGGACGGCGTTATCTGGCACTATACCACCGAGGACGGCGAGGAATTCAGCTTTGACATGGATCCCATTTCATACAGCGATTTCGCATCAGTTAAGGCTATCTTGTTCGACAACGTCAACCTCGGCGTGTTCCAAAGCAAGGGCGAGGGCGTGTTTGAACTGCGCGACGTAGATTGCTTTGACGGCAAGGGAGTGGCAAACCTTTCCGCTACGTTGGGCGCAATGTTGGGCACAGGTCCCGTCTACAAGAGCGAATGGAAACAAACCATATCCATTGTCATCACCCTGACGGGAGACAACGTATCCATAGAACTGACCACGGTCGGTTTTGAAGGGGAGACCGTCACCATATCCTTTGAAGGTATCGATTCTACCACCCTGCCTCTCACTGTGTCGAGTAGCGTGCTTGCAGGCGAATTCGACGATGACTTGATAGGCACTTGGGTAAACGATGACGCCAGCTATCGCGTAAAAGTTACCCCGTTCGGCATTTACATCAACAATGTTGCGGTGTACAACCTCAAATATTCTGTATTCGCATACACTTTTGATTGGAGCCAATTCGAAGGCGGATACGGAACACAGTTGAGAAACGTCGCTTTTTATGAAGAGTACGGCACAAAGTATCTGGCAATAAGCGACGACGAGATCTACGAGTTGCATTTCAGAGAATACGACTGGGTAGATTTTGC
>CANQJK010000047.1 GCA_947624235.1 uncultured Clostridia bacterium
AATGTCGTGCTGCGACGATGGTAGAGACAGTAGGACTCGTCCCAAGCGAAGCGCAGGGTAAGCGGAACGGAGTGGAGCGCTACATAATTCGTTATCCTACTGCCGGAACAAAAAGGATGCGCCCGACCTAAAAGCAATGAAAACGGGAAGCGCACCTGTGCACTTCCCTTTCATTGCGCCACCGAAGGGCGCATCCGCTTGGTAGAGACAGTAGGACTCGAACCTACGACCTCTCGCATGTGAAGCGAGCGCTCTAACCGACTGAGCTATGCCTCCATATTTTTTCAAATAGATAGTATTGACGACCTATTTGAAAAAGACGTTTATGCTGTAATCGACGCTAAATTTTACGGCATCGACAAATTTACTGCTATTTTTGGGCGATCGACTGCAAAAATCGCACTCTATTGTCAGTTGTTACGCTCCTCAAGAGTGTCTACATCGATGTTGTGGGCTTTGCAAAACTCGGCGAAAGCTTTTTGTGCGCCATAGTTCGGCTTGCATCTACCCGATTCCCAACGATTGACCGTTGCAAATGCAACACCCAATTCTTTTGCCATCATTTCCTGACTTAAATACAACTTTTTTCTTACAGCTTTTACCTTATCTCTAAATTCCATTTCAATAACTCCTCTATGTATCATGTTGTGCTCAACGCAAGCGCAAACTTGCTTGTATACATTGTAGCATAATAAATCAAAAAATGCAACACTTTACAGAAAAAAACTGTCTACTGTTGAACATTGCATACTCCAAACACTACTATGCCCACCACCGCAGACAGCAAAATCAGGCATATGGGGTGAATTTTTTTGCCTTTGACCTTTATTTTGGACAGCGGAAAGAATGTTAAAATAATTATCAAAGATATCCAATTGAACTGCGAAAAACCTTCGTCAGAAAGGTTTGTAAAGTCCAATTTGGGCAAAACAACTTTGCATGCCACCGTTATCACTGCCGAAAGTATCAAGCCCACCACTACGGATTTGACGCCTTTTAGCGCGCCTTGAACGTATTTGTTGTATCTGATCTTGTTAAAAAGCGCCGTTACAACGATTATAATTATCAACGAAGGCAACACTACCGCTATCGTAGCGACGAGAGAACCGAGTATTCCGCCGAAAACTCCCAATCCCGAAGCGGAGCCGACGGTGTTTCCCACAAAGGTGGCAAGGTTTATCGCAAAAGGCCCCGGAGTGGACTCGGCTATGCCGATAAAGTCGATGAGCTGTTGCTCTGTCATCCAATTGCGACGAGTAACGATTTGCGTTACCAACGGAAGCATGGCGTATCCACCGCCTATCGTAAACAAGCCCACCTTGAAATATTCCCAAAACAGCACGAGGTAAATCATTTGACTTCACCCCCGTCCGAATCGTTCCTTTCGTTATCCTGCTCGGGCAGGCATTCGTTTTGTTGCAAAGGAAGCTTGCGCGCCTTGCGTTTGGCGACGACATCACATAACAAAGTGTACAAAACACCCAACGCTCCGCCGATCAATATGATGAAGATCACGTTGAAATCGGTAAACAGCGCAACGTCAAGAGACGCGCAAACCAACAAAGCGGAAAACCAACCGCGTTCCAACTGTTTTGCCATCTTAAAAAACGCGTTTACCACCAATATGGTGACGCACGCCTGAACACCTGTAAAGGCGGCCTTGTACCAAGTGTTTTCGGCAAAAGCGTTGATAAAGAAAGAAAGCGCGGTTATTATTAGAAACGAGGGCAACACAACGCCTATCGTTGCGATGACCGCCCCCAACACGCCCCTTGCACGGTAACCAACCGACGTCGCCGTGTTGACGGCTATTACGCCGGGAGTGGACTCGGCTATTACCAACATTTCCAACATATCGCGGGAGGTTATCCATTTTTTTCTGTTTACCAGTTCCTCTTCGAGAATGGATATCATGGCATAGCCTCCGCCGAACGTAAAAAGTCCCGTTTTGAAAAAAGTCCAAAACAGTTGCCACAGGCTTACTTTTTCTGCGCGTTCGGTCGTAGTCGTTTTTGTCATACTCTCCTTTTTTGCCCTTTAACGGACGGTAAATACATTGGGTATCGAGTTCAACACCTGCTGGACGGCTTCGTCGTCGAAGTCGGGCAGATAGTCGCGCACAGCCGACTCCGCCTCCTGCGAAAAGCCGTTTGTCAAACCCACATTGAAAAAATAATTCAAAACGGCGTTGTACTCATGGCGGAAAAGCCGTCGGTTTAGTTGCGCGCACTTGTCGTCCTGCCTTGCGGGAAAGTACTGCGACATCAGGCTGACGTAGATCGTGCGGTCAAAACCTGCAAGCCAATCCAAAATACGCTTGGAGTCCTCGGTAAACGAGGGCAAAACAAGGTGACGTACCACCACTCCGCGCGTTATGTAGCCATTTGCGTCAAAGATATCCTCGGGCTGTTGACGGCGCATTTCGGCGATAGCATGCGTCGCCACTTCAAAATAATCATCGACGCCAGCAAGACACAAAGACACTGCGGGATCGCAAAATTTGAGATCGGGCAGATATACGTCTACCAACCCGTCCAATTTGCGCAATTGCTCGACCTTTTCGTAAGAGCCGGTGTTGTACACAACGGGCACAAAAAGCTTTGGCTTTGCAATTTCGAGGGCAATTGCCACCTTGTCGGAAAAATGCGTCGGGGTGACCAGATCGATATTTGCCATACCCTCGTCCTGCAACCACACAAACACGTCGGCAAGACGTTCGGGAGAAACTTCTACGCCGTGCGGACGAACGGATATATCGTAATTTTGACAAAATCGGCAATGCAGATTGCATCCCGCAAAAAACACCGTTCCGCTTCCCTTGTCTCCCGAAATACAAGGCTCTTCCCAGTCGTGTCGCGCCACACGCGAAACAAGCATTTTGTCCGTGCGACAAACGCCCAAGCCTCGGGATCTATCCGCATTGCAATTTCGGGGGCAAAGATTACATTTCATTTAATTATCATACATTATTTGAATGGTTTTGACAAGTAAAAATGCACAAGCCCCGCATATATTGACGGCTGTCGGCGCGTACAATATCGTAGGAGAAAAATTGTGTTTTCGGCGTTTTTTGAACTTATCAAACGGCTGTTCTTTTTGACGGGATATTTTAGCAACGGAAGTTATCCGCAACCACTGTCGCCACAGGAAGAGGTGGAATGTCTTGCGCGCATGAAGGCGGGGAGCAGATCCGCGCGCGACAAGCTGATAACTCACAACATGAGATTGGTGGCGCACATAGCAAAAAAATACGGCAAAAACGACTTGGACGACCTCATTTCCATTGGTTCGATCGGGTTGATAAAGGGCGTGGAAAGCTATTCGGCAGAAAAGGGCACTACCCTTGCCACCTACCTTGCGCGTTGCATAGAAAACGAGATATTGATGACGCTGAGAGCCAACAAAAGATATCAAAACACGGTGTATTTGCAAAACACTCTCGGGGTGGACAACGACGGCAACGAATACACATTGATGGACGTGCTTGCGGTAAAAGAGGACAGCGTGTTTCATCAAGCGGAGATGTCCATTTGGCGACAAAACCTGCTCAAAATAATACGCGAGCACCTGAACGAACGCGAGCAAAAAATCATTTTGATGCGCTACGGCTTGGAGGAAGGCTCCACCCCCAAAACGCAACTGGAAACGGCGCGGGAATTGGGCATAAGTCGAAGCTACATTTCGCGTATCGAATCGCGCGCATTGCAAAAAATACGGCAATACATCGAATAGATCACAAAAAAAACTCCGCATAGCGCGGAGTTTTTAGACGTCAATTATCTACTTATCCCAACAAGCAGGCGTGTCCTGTAAAGAGAACCCAAACGAGGTCCAAAAGCCACATAAAGGCCGCGCCGGGAACTACCGTCAAAATGGCGACGATAAGCAACAAAATGTTACCCTTGGACGCTTGATTGATGATTCTGCAAATGCCGTAGAATATTTCAACGACGGGGATGCAGAGCAAAAGCTTTACAATCAGAGGCCAACTGTTTACAGTTTTGATAAATGATTTCATCTTAAATATCTCCTTTTTTTTATTTGATTATATTATATTCCTACGACTTGTTATTGTCAATAGTTTGCGACAAAATAAATGTCGAAATTTACTGCTATTCACTACCGCACAAAGCAAATTGCGCACAAGGCTTCGCTAACAATTTACAACTATCACCTTTTTGTTAATACTTTGCAAAAACTTCTTCAATCCGCTTGTTTCCAGCACCACCGTTGCAGTGTTGTCGCATGGGTGAAACTTCACCTTGGGAGCGTTCCACACCGCTTCGTCTATCAGCAACGGCGCATTGCCTCCGTCGTGTTCGTTGAGGAAGGCAAAGGGGCTTACGCTTCCGCGATGAACGCCCAAATCTTCCAAAAGTTTTTGTTCAGTAGCAAATTCGAACTTGGCGCACCCCACATAACTTGCCAAACCGCGCATATTCGCACGTTTGTCGAAGGGGAGGACCACCAAATAAAAATTGTCGCTTTTTTTGTCCTTGACGTACAGACTTTTGCAAGACATGCACCCTTCAACGTGAATTATTTGTCGGGATTCTTCCGTCGTAACAACGGCAGGATGACGCAACAGCTCAAAGGGTATGCCCAACGACTGCAAATAGCGCGTGACCTTGTCTATCATTTTTGAGCGGGCAGGTTATCCAAAACAATGGGCACCGTTACGCTGGCTATTACCACCAAAACGAGCAGTACATATATCACTTTGAGAAAAGCGGAACGGTTCTTGACAAAACGCCAACCCATCACAGACACAATGCAGATCATTATCACCGTTGCAACGGATTGCAATGTGCCGATAACGCCTACTTGAACGTCCAAAAATTTGAGCACCATTGCCACGATGTACAACACCGACGCAAACAATGCCACCAAAAAAGATATAAAGCCCAAAAATCCGCCACTCTTTTTCTTTTCTTCGATTTCCTTGTCCTTTTTACGTTTGCACATAACATTATCTCCTTGGTACGATAACAGAATTATACCGCGAAAACAGCCAAAAATGCAATAGTTTTGCACAATATTTTTGCAAAATCAAGCAGAATAAAGGTACAGCATGGTGCCGTTGAATATCACGTTGCAAATTTGCTCGCGGTATTTATCCGTTTGAAGAGACCTGCACTCCTCCTCGTTGGACAAAAATCCACATTCCACTATCACCGCGGGACAGGTGGTCTCGCGACAGACAAAGTAGTCTCCCGCAAGCGCTTCGCGGTCCTTGCCCACAAAATCGTTGAAAGCACGTTGCAGGCTTTGCGCAAGCAACCTTCCCTGCTCGGAACCTTCCTGAAAAAACACCTGCGGACCGCTACGATAGGAAGCGCCGAACTTGTTCATGTGGACGCTTATCATAAGGTTGGGACGGGCTTCTTCTATTATCCGCTTGCGCTCCAACATATCGCGCAATTTGAAACCCTTTGTAGGCAACCCGTACAGTCCGCCCTCCGACTTGCGAGTGTACACCACGGCAAAGCCCGCGCGTTCGAACAGCGCTCCCAATTCTTTGGAATAGGCAAGGTTTAGATCCGATTCCTTTACTCCGTCCGCGCCCACGACGCCACCGTCGATACCGCCGTGACCTGCGTCGATGACCACCGTGAAATCGATAAGACTTGCCTTTTTCGATGGCAAATTGCGAACTATCAAAAATGCCGAAAGGGCACATTCAGCCAAGATAAGCAACAATAGCGCCAAAACGACCTTTTTGCCCTTCCAAACAATAAACATAGCGCACCTCCGAAGCAATTCGATACTCCGTCACGCTCTGCATAAAATTGCGCAAAACCGCTGTTTTGAAAGGGAAAAAATCGCTTTTTGGACAAATTTCGCACTTTTTTACGCTCAAAACGGGCGAGTTATGCACTTATCCACAAAGTTATCCACAATGAACATATGTTCTGTGGACAAACTGTTTCACAAATTTTATGAAACGGACAAGCACCGCTTACACGCCTATTTTATGTTACGATATGGGCAAAAATCACCCGCAAAAATGAAAACATTCTGTCGAAAAATCATGAAATTTGAACTATTTTACAAATAGTATCTCCTAACTATTTTACAAATAATATCTGCCTATATTTTTTTCGAAAAAGTTATGCGGTATAAAAAACTTCGATTTGGGTACAATGGAAACAAAACAAAAACAGGAGCACGACCATGTCACTTAATCCCTTTAACGAAAAACCGATCGTCACCAACGAGGAATTTTACAACTGGAAAGAACTTGCGCCCAAACCCTACAACAAATTCGATGTGGATCCGTACACCAAAGTGCGCGTTATACTCGCCAACGGAGCCGAATACGAAGCGGTTTGGTTCGGACATCAATTCCACCGCCACTGCACGGACAACGAATTGCGCCGTGAACTGGCAACCATACGTCGCAAGGAACAGCAACAGCAAAAGAGGATCTCCGCCCTCAAACCCATAGGAGAGGGCATATTGGAGCATACGATCGCCTATGAACAACTTGCCGTGGACCTGACAGCCATATTTGCCGAGCGCGAAAGCAACAAATACGTAAAGCAGGCAATGGACTTTGCGCTGTTGGAGGACTTCGACCACCTGTACAGATACGCAGATCTGTTGGAAATGGACAAAGGGATATACGCCGAAAAACTTGTAGGCGGTTACACGGAACTTATGCCGGGACGTCCCACCATTGCCGAACACCGCTACCCCGCGGACGATATAAAACGTTACGTCAACTTTAAGCAAGCCAACAGCCTGACCAAGTTGGATATCAACATTCTTACCGCTGCCGAACAGCAAACGATGAATTACTATATGAATCAGGCGGCATTTTACCAAAACAAAATGGGACGCGAACTGTACACGGAGATCGGCATGATAGAAGAACAACACGTTTCGCTCTACGGCGGGCTGAAAGACACCACATGCAGTTGGTGCGAAGAACTGCTTATGCACGAATACACAGAGTGTTATCTGTACTATTCGTTAATGCAAGACGAAACGGACGAATATATCAAGGGCATTTGGGAACAACACTTCAACGACGAATTGGCGCATCTACACAAAGCCGTGGAATTGTTGCAAAAATACGAAAACAAATCCTGGCAACAGGTAATGTCGAAGGGAGAATTTCCCGAATTGCTCAGTTTCCACTCCAACATAGAATATGTTCGCAATGTGTTGGCAAACACGGTAAACGTGACCGCGCGCGGAGAGGACTATGTTGAAGTGGCGGAACTTCCCGCCGACGCAAGATTTTTTGAATATCAACAGCAGGTAAACGTAAAGGACAGCGACGTGGCAAGCCACAACGTAATTTGCAAATACATTGCCGACAATCGTCACGACTACCGCTTTGAAACGGCAGAACACCCCATTGAAGAACTGCGCGATCGCAAACACGACAACACCGTTGTGGGAAGATAGAATGAACGAACAAACCTATCAAAGCACGGGCTGGGATGACGGAATGGTGCTTCGTCGCAAAAACATGTTTTGGGAACAGGAATTCTTTCCGGGGCAAAATGCGCCTATCGATCTGGCGCTGTTTTATCCGCAAGGGTTCAACATCTGACAATGCAACGGCGCCGTCGCCGTTTGCGTACACAACTGTCGCCCGACGACATTGTCCCACAGCCGTCGGCAAAATCAACTTGCGACAAAATGACAACTGCCTCCAAACCCGCTGACGGTTTGGGGGCAGTCGCATTGACGTACAACTAATTGTTGTTGCTGACCGGCGTATGGTTGTCGCGGTGCTCGGAGTACTTGTAATCTCTGTAACCGGACTCGTTTTGTACCATATTGAAGCGCGAGACACAAAGCCACACGATCATATAGACTCCCGCAATACCGACCAGAATGTACAACAGTCTTTCTATCCACGCCATACCGAAGGTGATCCAGTTTACAAGATTGAAACCGAAAATACCGATCAGAAGCCAGTTGATTGCACCTACAATTGTCAGGATAAGCGCAATCACCGAAAAAACGTTGAAAGTCTTTTTCAAATTGCTTTTCCTCCTTGTTAGTTGTACCGATAGTATGTTGCAGTGATTTCAAAATATACATTGCGTTTTAGCGAAACGATAAGAAAAGGGGCCCGACGAGGTCGAGCCCTTTGTTGTGAAATTGCCAAAGCAAGTCGGTCGGACAATGCTAATCGGCATAACCCCAAAATTCCACGGTGGAGAATTGATAGCAACCGTTTTTGCCCGTTGCGTCGCTGTCTATGACGATCTTGTAGTAACGATCGGCGGTAGGCGTTGCGACCACAAACTCATTTATCCCCACTTTCATGGTAACTTCTACTTCCTCAACGTCCTTTGTAAAATCCGAGTCGGAAGCAACGACAAGTTTGAAACTGTTGATAAATTGCTCTTTTCCGCTGTCGATAGCATCGACAGTGACGACAACTTTCGTTATCCGTTGTGCAACGACTTGGGCTGTTGTGATGGTTGCGGCATTGTCGCCCGTTTGAGCATTCTTTTTATGTCCGCACCGAACGTTGCTCCAAGTCATATATGTCGAATTTTTGTTGAAACCGTAAAAATTGAGAGTAAAGTTGTCTTTTGTGGCAGAACCCGTGTGTAGGTAGTCATTGATAGTATCATCACTATCATCAAACAGATGTATGCTGTAAAGTTTTTGCGCTTCTTGCTCTCCTTCGTTTATTGTTTCAACCGTTATTTCAGCGTCGCCAAGCAACGTAAACGTGTAGTTGCCCTGTCCGTCGGCTGAAATTTCCACACTGTTGACTTTGACGGCAACAATTTTCTTTCCGCCATCGGGCGAAACGGTAAATGTTATCTCGCTACCGTTTTTGGCTGTGGAGGCAATTGCGCTGAGCGTTGCGCCGTCATGTGCGCCGATAGTTATCGTGGAGTTACCACGCTCATTTTGCACCATAACGACGAACACATCGCCGTTATTTGCAAACTCCAAAGTCGCGGTGTCCGAGTATCCTTTGTAATTTTTGATATAGCCTTTGATGGTTATTATGTCATTTTGTACTGGATCGGCTACACCGCTGGTTTTACTGATAGTGTAAACCAAGATCTTTGCATTGGGATCGGACTCGTCAACCAGATAAAATTGTCCCAGATAGGTGCCGTTATCCTTGGGGGTAGATTGCACTTTACCTTTGGCGACAACTTCCTGTTGGGTTACGGAATCATCGTCTGCGCACTCTTTTTGAGCCAAGGCAAGCGCTTGACTTACGCTGAGCGGTTTTCCCTCGGTGCCGTAACCGACGTCGGGATCGGGATCGACTGTTCCGCCACTTACAACCTCTTCCAAAACGCACGAACTGTCAAATTCTTTTGTGCCTTGGTAGTTCACAAGACGTCCGCTGACGGTTATCTTGTCGCCTACTTTCAACGATTCGAGTTGCTCTTGGCTATCTCCGTACATATTGAAACAGACGATATCCCTACCGTCCACGGTAATGGTGAGCGTTGTTTCATACGACTCGCCTTTTTCGTAGTACGTCACTTCGCCCGTTTCCTTGATGACGCCCGTCAACCTGTATGTGCCTGACAGCTCTTCTTTGCTCGTAGTGGAAACAAGTGCAAACAGCGCGTCCAAAATGTCCTGCGTGCTGTACTCGTGATCGCAATCGGCGCAAACGTTGAACTCGGGTGTGCACTTGACGATTTCCTCGTAGCTGTCGGGGCAACTCGGATCGGTGCATTTTACCTTGTGCGTCCAAGTGTTTGCAACGTGTTCGTAGGCAACGGTGTGTTGATGAGATGTCGGAACCGCTATTTCAAAGTGGATAACGACGGGGTTATCCGTAAAGTAGTACGCGGTGGAAAGCGTAACGGCGTTGTCATAAAGATCGTCCACTTGCTTGTTGTAGTAGTTTCCGCCAAGATAACGCGTTTCGTCGCTGAACTCCGCGCAGAAAGTGTTGTATTCTTCGCTCCACTTCCACTCCACGGCGTCGTCGCTCGGGGTGTCTACCAAACGCATATTTTTGTACTGGCCGTTATTAAGATAGGCTTCGAGATACTCTTCGCCTATTTTGAGCGTGTATTTGCCGTTTTCGTTGATAACGGTGAGAATTGCCACTTTTGCCTTGGAGTGATCGACTGTAAGACCGCCCTTGTTATTCAACTCGCCCGTGACGTACCACACCAAATTGTTGGTTTCGTCTTTGAGCAAAATGTTGTAGTCGCCCGAGGCAAGCCCCTGTTCGGGCTGAGGATCGGATGAACTTACCGTTACGGCGCAAGTTGCCTGTTTGTTTCCGCTGTTTGTGGTAACGGTGATCGTTGCGCTACCCGAAGAAACAGCCTCAACGTGACCGTTGTCCACAGTGGCGACGTCGGAATCGTCCGACTCCCACTGCACGGACTTGTCCGTTGCGTTTTCGGGCAGGACGGTCGCAACCAAATCGACGCTTTCGCCCGCTTTGAGCGTAATTTGAGTTTGGTCAAGCTCGACGCTTTGCACTTCCACGTCGTTGTTGATAACTTCCAACGTGCTTTCCTGCGCGGGCATTTTGAGGTCCAACAACTGCGCTTCGTCATCGTAGGTCGTACCGTTGAACTTGACTGTATCGTTGCTACCCATATCGCCCAACGCCAACGCGGCGACAAGAGAGTCTTTTGCCACCCACATAAATTCGGGCATATCTTCCGCAAAGGCTCCTTTGAGGTGCAATTTGTACATTTCCGCTTCAAAATCAATTTGCTTTGTCTCCGCTTGTCCCAACAGGACGACCTCCAACGACAAACTCAACTTGTTGCCTTCGATCGTTCCTTCACCGACAAGATCGCCGAATGTATCGGACGAAACGAGGCTGTCGGGTTGATAAACAGTGACCTTGTTTTCCTCTACTTTGTAAAAGAGGAACATAACGTCATCGCCAAAGCCCACCATGAGCATGAGCGGGGCATAGCCCGATTCCTGCTCGTCCGTGAACGTCAACGCAAGAAAGTCATCTGTGACAAAGGAACCTTGGGTAACAAACCCGTTGAAGGGCGCGGAGACAAATTGCTCTACGGGTTGCGGTGAAGCGAGAGAACGTCCGCAAGTCGGGCATTTTCCCTCACTGTCGGCGGTGCCGTGATTTTCCTTGTCGGTTTTGGTCAAGCAGACCGAACATTCCTGCCAATGTTGAGTTTCGTCAGATTTCCACTCGTATTTGTGTTCGTTGTTTTTTGCAATGGCTGTGGGAGAGCTTATCTCGCGCGTGCCTGCCTCGTCGGAAAACAACTTTTGGCAGACAGAACACTGCCAATAGGCTTCGTACCCCGCCTCTTTGCAATTTGCGTCTTTCTTTGCCACTGCGTTGAGCGTGTGACCGTTTGCGCAGGGATTCTGTTCGCAAGCGACCGTAGCAACAAGCGCAAACGCCATAGCCAACGCCAACAAAAGCGCAACACAAATTTTAGATGTTTTTTTCATCGCTTTTCCTCCTGTCTGATATTGATATACAAAAAAAACACTGTCGCCACCCCTATAAGGGATAAAAACAGTGCTGAATTACATCGGTCTCAAAAATACTGACACCGCAAGCGTGCTGAAACATTTGATTGTTACTGTGTTACAATGCATCCGAAATACCTCCGCAAAAAACACAATTCACCGCTTACTTATATATCGTATTTTATCATAATACTTTCTGTTTCGTCAATAGATCACAAAAAAAATTTCGGGTAGTTTTGCGCCCAAAAGAATCAGTCGTCCGTCGTCACGTTGAAAGAGCGCACGACGGCATTGACAATGTCGAAATCGTACCCTCGACTGAGTAGATAACGTTGAAGGCGTTGGAGGTTTTTGACATCGCAACTTTTGGACTTCATGTACTTGCGTGCCAGTTGCTCGGCGTGGGCAAGGGCTTGTTCGCCCTCCTCCTTGGCATACTGTTCGGCAGTTGTTTGCGCGATGCCCTTGGACACAAGTTCCCTGCGAAGCCTGCGTTCCCCCTTTGTGGCGGAATTTTGTTCTACATAGGCGCTTGCATACGCCTTGTCGTCCAAATAACGGTAGTCTTTGAGTTTGGCAATGACGTATTCCGTCACGTCGGCGTCGTACCCCTTGCGGAGCAGATATTCCCGCATTTGATGAACGGTTTTCATTCCGCGCCCCAAATAACTCATGGCTTTGTCGAAGGCACAGGCGCGTTCGCTATCCGTAACGGCTTGAAGAAGTTTGCTTTCGGACACCTCGTCGCCTATCTTCAAGCCCAACTTCATCACCGTTATCATTTCCAAAGCAAAGGCAAACTCTCCGTCTATATATACGTTGGCGCGAGTTTTGTTGTTCTTTTGAATTTGCAGATCGGTGATTTTGGGCATAACGATATCCTTTACTATACCGATATGTTAGCATACAAGCGCAATTTCGTCAACTTTTGTGCAAACGTCGATAGCGTTCCACCGCCTGTCGGTACTTGGACGCCAACTTGGCGAGATAGCTTTGTCGCTCGGCAGGAGTGAGCCGTTGCATATATTCGCTATCGGCAAGTCGCATGATGGGGTTGGAAACAAGCTCGTCGCTTTCCAAAATTTCCACCACTTTGGCGTAAAATTCCTGCTCTTCGCAAAAACCGTCGTAGTCGTAGATCTGTCGTTGAAGCATACGCCTGCTGTCCTCTCCCACCTTGTGCGTGTTGAGTCCCAAAGTTGCCGCAACTTGCTGTTCCGTCTCGATGCTTTTGTGCGTTTGCTCCCAAAAGCCGTTTTTCATTCGCTCCTTGGCGCGCTTGGCGTATTCCTTGAATGTAGACATAGATCCCTCCGCAACCGAACCGGTTACTATTTTTGTACTTTTTGTCGAAATTTGACGCAAAAAAAGCGTATAACACAAACTGCCTACCTTATTCGGTAAGCAGTTTTATCCTGTGTGCTTCTTTAAGTTGGTCATTAGTGACTACATTCTGCTGCGTTTGCGCGCGGCTTCTGCCTTCTTTTTGCGACGCACGCTGGGCTTTTCGTACTGTTCCTTTTTGCGGAGGTCACCGATGATACCGTCGCGGGCGCAACGTCTCTTGAAACGGCGCAGTGCGCTGTCCAACGTTTCGTTTTCAC
>CANQJK010000048.1 GCA_947624235.1 uncultured Clostridia bacterium
AAAAACCGAGCTGTCGCATTAAACATTTTTTACAAAATGACATCAAAAACGGCTTGAAAACATTGATTTCAAGTCGGTTTTTGTGTAATTATTCATTCTTTTGGTGGGTTATGCAATCGGAGCAACGGTTTTTTAATTTCGCTGTTCGGGCAATCGAGGCAACGGTTTTTTAATTTCGCTGTTCGGGCAATCGGCGAGGTGGGGTTTTTATTTGGTCAAGCAATGTTTTTCAGCGGAACAATTCCACCAAAATTTTGCAAACGATATCCTTCATTTTGCCGTAGTTTATGTAGCTGTGGCTATCAAAAACCGTTTCGTGCGCGTAGCTTTGCACAATGTTCATGGCAAGGTGCACTTTTTCCGTTATGTCTTGTGCGTTTACGCCTATCTTCACGAGTTGTTTGCTCATCTGCTCGGTGATTTTGTTTTCAAGGTTGATAAACTGCGCGTTTACAGCCTCGTCGGTGGTGGCAAGAGAGTGCAAAGTGTTGTGCAGTTTTGCATTTTGTTCGTGCAATTCTATCGTTTTGTCTATGACCGACAGCGCCAATTTGTGCAGATCCACAGGTTTGGGCGCGTTTTCCACCAAGTGGGAAAGCGGTTCGTACACCTTGTCGATGTATATTTCCAACACGCAAATCAATATATCCCGCTTGTCCTCGAAATAGCCGTAAACTATTCCCGTCGAAACGCCCGCGCGTTTTGCTATCTCCGCGGTGTTGGTGCCGTAGTAGCCCACTTCGGAAAAAAGCTGATACCCCGCCTGAATTATTTTGTTTTTCTTTTCGATACTGCGTTCCTGTTGAGGAACCCTTATGTTTGAAGCCATATCAAAACCTCACTGCATTTTGTGTTTTTGTTCGTCACGCGTCGGATAACGTCACGCTCGCTTTGCTATTTCCGCCGTGTTGGTGCCGTAGTAGCCCACTTCGGAAAAAAGCTGATACCCCGCTTGAATTATTTTGTTTTTCTTTTCGATACTGCGTTCCTGTTGAGGAACTCTAATGTTTGAAGCCATATAAACCTCACCGCATTTTGTTGTTTTGTTAGTCGCGTGTTTGACAAAGTCTATTTGATGTGCAAATATATAATGCCCTTGTACCATTTGGGACGTTTCGCTCGTACTTTTGTTCGTCACGCGTCGGATTAACGTCACGCGCTCGACAAAGTCCATTCAATCTGCAAATATATAATGATGCCCTTGTCGCCTTTGGGAACTTTTCATTCGTAAATTTGTTAGGCACTCGTTCGATGAACGCCTGTTTGATCTGCAAATATAAAACTCCCTTTTCCACTTTGGGAACTTTTCATTCGTAGATTTGTTAGGCATGCGCCAGATAACGCCCCGCGCGATGTGCAAATATATAATACTCTTGTCTACTTTGAGAACTTTTCATTCGTAGATTTGTTCGTCACGCGTCGGATAACGTCACGCACCCGACAAACGCCCGTTTGGTGTGCAAATATATAATGCCCTTGTCCCATTTGGGATGTTCCGTTTGTCAAACATTTAACAGCAGAGGAGCATGTAGAAATCGCAATTTTCTACCCCATATTGCCGTTTTGCCGATGGCGCTTGTGTATCAAATGCAAAAGCAAGTCTGTCTTTTTGTACATTATATATTATCGCGAAAAAAAAATCAATACAAACGTGAAATTTTTATCATATTTTGCTTGACTAGTTCGAAAGGAAGTGGTAATATAAACACGAAAGTGAAATAAGTTTCATATTTTGCGACAGCAGATCATAAAACTTACAAAGGAGGCAATATGCCTATTGTATTTGCGCCTATCAACACCCCGCTAAAAGTGGTGCGCGTCACGGCGGACGACAAAACAAAAAAACACTTGGAAAGCCTGGGCATTTCCGTAAACAGCGTCATCACCGTGCTGAGCGCAAGCGGTGGAAGCGTGGTGTGCAAAGTGATGAACGGAAAACTCGCTTTGGATCACAACTTGTCCACGAAAATTTTTGTTGCCTAACAAGGCTCACTCTGCCACGAATTTTCGTTGCGGTTTGATACAAAAGTTGAAGGGGAAACAAAGAAGTGCAAAAGACATCAGATCGATTTGCAAAGGGAAAACCCGCATTGGATCACAACTTGTCCACGAAAATTTTTGTTGCCTGACAAGGCTCACTCTGCCACGAATTTTTGTTGCGGTTTGATACAAATAGTTGAAGGGGAAACAAAGAAGTGCAAAAGACATCAGATCGATTTGCAAACGGAAAACTCGCATTGGACCACAACTTGTCCACAAAAATTTTTGTTGCTTAACAAGGTTAACTCTGCTACGAATTTTTGTTGCAGTTTAATACAAATATATAAAGGAGAAATAGAAATGCAAAAGACATTAGATCAATTTGCGATCGGCGAACAGGGCATTGTTGTGCAGGTCGCAGGCGAAGGAAAGATCAAACGCCGTCTTTTCGACATGGGCATCACGCCCGGGGCGGAGATCTTGCTGAGAAAACGCGCGCCGTTGGGCGATCCGTTGGAAATTACGGTGCGCAGTTATGAGTTGTCGCTTCGAATAACCGAAGCCCAATGTATTTTGATGAAAGTAGACAACTCCACAACGGCGTCGGAGGGTAAGGAATGAAAAGATTTGCATTGGCAGGAAACCCCAACTGCGGAAAGACCACACTGTTCAACAGTTTGACAGGCTCCACGGCGCACGTCGGCAATTGGCCCGGAGTTACAGTAGACAAGCGGGACGGCGTCTACAAAAAATGTGCCGAGCCTGTGGCTATCGTCGATCTGCCCGGCATCTACTCGCTCAGTCCCTACACGCCCGAAGAGGTGATAGCGCGCAACTACATTTTGGACGAAAAGCCCGATTGCGTCATCAACATTGTGGACGCAACCAATTTGGAGCGCAACCTCTACCTTACCACGCAACTGCTGGAAATGGACGTGCCGATAGTTATCGCGCTAAACATGATGGACGCGGTGGAACGTCAGGGGGACAAAATCGACGGCAAGGAATTGGAAAGGCGTTTGGGCGTACCCGTTGTGAAGATATCCGCCTTGAAAGAGACGGGCTTGCAGGAGTTGATGGACAAGGCTTTTAACGAAAGCAACAAAACTCGTCGCGGATCTACCGTGCTGAAAGACACAAAACTCGGTCACCTCATCGGCGACGTAAAAATCGCTCTTGCTGGGCAAAATGTAGATAATCCCCTGTTCCACGCCATAAAGCTCGTTGAGGGAGATGAAATCGAAGTTGCCATGCACAAGGAAACGGTGAACATGGTGGAGGAGTTCAAGGCGACTTTCAACGACGACATTTTCGGCACCGACTTCGAGGCGCTTGTGGCGGACGGCAGATACAAATACATATCCAAATACTTTGCGCCCGTTCTGACTCGCAAAAGCAAAGAAAAATTTCAAACAACGCGTTCTGACAAGGCGGACAAAGTGCTTACAAACCGTTGGGCGGGTATTCCCATTTTTTTGGTGATACTGTTTCTCATTTTCCACCTGACATTCTCCGAAAACTTTTTGTTTGTTTCCACCTTTGCCGATTGGGCGGGCAGACCGCTCCCCACATTGGAAGATCTGGGCTTGGTAGCGGAAGGCGAACCGATAAATTACGGCGTGAGGTGGCTTGCGACCATATACGACGGCGCGATATTCTCGCCCGGAGTCATCGTCAACAACATCTGGAACGACATGCTTGTCGGCGAATTGTTCGGCTGGATAGGCGGACTGGTAGAGGGTAGCGGAATGGCGCCCTGGGCAGTGGGGCTTATCAACAACGGTATAATTGAAGGTTTGGGCGCGGTGCTCAGTTTTTTGCCCCCCATATTGACTCTTTTCCTGTTCTTCTCCATTTTGGAGGATAGCGGTTACATGGCTCGAATCGCCTTCATTTTGGACAGAATGTTCCGCCGTTTCGGACTTTCGGGACGCTCGTTTTTGCCAATGATAATGGGCTTTGGTTGCTCTGTTCCCGCAATGATAAACACGCGCACTCTCGCCGACGAAAAGGAACGCACCGCAACGGTCCGTGTGATACCGTTTTTCAGTTGCGGAGCCAAGTTGCCGATACTAACCGCCGTCGCAGGCGCGATAATAGTGCAATTTGCAAAGGGCAACGGCAATGCCGATCTCATCACCTACGCCATGTATCTGTTGGGAATAGTGGTGGCTATCGTAAGCGTACTGCTTATGCGTTCTACCACTTTGAAGGGAGAAACTCCGCCCTTTATCATGGAGCTTCCCGCCTATCACGCCCCTCAATTCAAAAATTTGATGGCGCATTTGTGGGATAAGACCAAGCACTTTGTCAAAAAGGCGTTTACCATCATTCTCGCCTCTACGATAGTTATCTGGGTGTTGACGCACTTCGCCTTTGATTGGACTTTTTTGCAAGACGAAGCAATAAACGACAGTATCCTTGCAGGCTTGTGCAAGCTGTTGCAACCGTTGTTTACGCCGTTGGGATTCGGTAGTCAACTGGGCGCATACGGTTGGGTGTTCGTGCTTGCGGCAGTTGCGGGACTTATTGCCAAGGAAAACGTCATTTCCACCTTTGCCACGCTGGGCGCGTGCATTATAGCAGTACTGGACGTCGGCAGTTTGGGCGGGATCACCGCCGAAGCTATTGCCACGGACGACACGGGCATCAGTTCCGTTATCGCCATGATAGCGGCAACAGGCATCACCGTGCCGGGACTTATCAGCTTTATCGCTTTCAACATGACGACCATTCCCTGTTTTGCCGCGGTGGGTACTGCAAAGAGCGAACTGGGCAACAAAAAGCGCTTCAATTGGACGCTGGTATTTTGGCTGGTGGCAAGCTATCTTGTGGGCGCTATCGTGTATACGATCGGTTCTTGGTGGTGGACGTTGTTTATCTGGCTGGCGGTAATAGGCGCAGTTACAACGTTGATCGTGTTGTACAACAAGGGCAAGATCAAATTGAAACCGCTCAAAAAAATGTCTAAAAGGAGTTAAATATGTTGTTCTGTCTTGGTTTGGGCGTAGGAGAGATAATTCTTATCGTTGCTTGCGTTGCGATCGTCGTAGGCGTGATAGTGGGAGTCATCGTTCGCAAACTCAAAGGAAAATGCGCCTGTTGCGACGAATGTAGCGAGGGCTGTCCTCATTGCAAAAAAAACGCAAAGTAACAAATTCAAACTGTATTTGCGCACGCCGTCTTTTTGACGGCGTTTTTTGCAAGAAAAAATAGGATATAGCTGTAACATATTTTCTTGATATTATTGACTTTTCACCTTATTTGATTATAATAAAATGTAGTATAACTTACACAGGAGGATATCATGAATCCGTTAGCATATTGTATTCCATGTTTGGTATTAGCATTGGGGGCGACCTTTGTGTGCATTTTCCAATGGATAAGATATAACGTCAAGAAGAGCAGAGGCTATTTTGCCGACGACAAGCTCACAGACGGCAAAAAGAAACGATCGAACAAAAACGGCGTTTTTACTTCTTTTTCCTGGTTGGTGATAGGGATATTTGTCTCGGCGGCGATAATGTTCGTTCCCATTTATCTCAACGATCTGGAAACTCCTCAAAACTGGTCCACGTATCTTAAATTGCCCTTTTTGTGTATCCACAACGCGCTCAGGCTGTTTGTGGTGGATGCAGATTTCGGAAACGTGCGCGACGTCATTGGAATGTTGGACGTCGGAAGCGCATTTAAGGGGATATACACAGTTGCCTTTGCCTGCTACTATGTGATAGCGCCGTTGTTGACAGGTGCTTTTGTGTTGTCCTTGATAAAAGGTCTTTACGAAAAATGGAGATACTACATTCGTCGCAATCCGCAAAAACTGTACATAATGTCCGAATTGAACGAAAATTCTTTGGCGCTTGCCTACGATATCCTCAACAATTACGAATATAGGGACGAGGACGTTTTGACGGAGGACGAAAAGCGGTGCAAGACGGACATTGATCCCACCAAAAATCGCCAAGAAAAGAAAGTGAGAAGGACGCTCATATTTGCCAACGTCACGCAGAATTTTCAGGAAGAACATCCCGATCTGGTGGAGCGTGCGCAAGACCTCGGAGCCATCTGTCTGGGCATGGACATCACGGAGATAAGCCTCAAATCTCCCAAGCGCAAAATGTACCGCAAGCTGTATCTGATCGGAGAAAACGAGGACAACAACGTTGACCAAGCCATGAAACTGTTTGATAAGTGCGTAAACAATGGCTACAACGATCCGCAAACGCAAATTTACGCATTTGCAATTTCGGAGGAAAGCGGTATTGTTTTGGACTCTTGCATAGATAACGTGCGTATCCCGAAAGATAAAAAAGGCAATCCGATCATAAAGAGAAACAAGGATGAAGAAATCATAAGATCCGATTTCGAAGTTAATGTACGGCTACGGCGCGTTGATGAAAAGAGAAACTACATTTGGAAAACGGTGCTTTGCGGTGCAGAGGAACTTAACATAGAGGAAAATGCCGTTGACAGTAGTTTTCATGACGAAACGTCCGTTCACGACAGCGTGCCCTATATTTTCAGTTCCGCATTGCCCGAGAGGGATGGTTTGCGTGACATCAACATACTTATTGTAGGCTTGGGCGGATACGGCAGAGAACTGTTGCAAACATTGTGTTGGTTCTGCCAAATGCCCGGTTACAGGTTGACTATCCACGCTATGGACGGCGACGCCGACTGCGAAAGTAAAGTGCGCGCTCTTTCTCCGGAGTTGATAAACCCCCGTTTTGCCGATTCCATCAACGACGTGATAGGCGAGTCTCGCTACAATTTGCAATTCCACAACAAGCCCATAGACGTCAATTCCGCCGACTTCCGCGAGGAAGTGATGTCCATCAAGGATCGCATAACGCTTGCCTTTGTCACATTGGGCGACGACAAAACCAACGTCGACACGGCGATCAAACTCAGTCGCTTTTTCGGTATAATGTATCCCGAAAACAAGCAACGTCCGTATATTTTGTGCACCGTCTACGACAGCGACAAAGCCGAGCATTTGGCTAACGGCAGAGTGCTGATACGCAAAGATACCGATTACAGAATTCGCTTTATCGGCGATCATAATTCCCGCTATCGTTTGGAAAACGTCGCGCAACCGCGTTTGGAAAGAATGGGCGAGGCTGTTCATATGTTGTGGTCTTTGTCTACTGCGGAAAAAGTGAAGGAAAAAGAGAAAGAACTGGAAGAGATCCGTCAAAATGGGGATACAAATGCAATCAACAACTGTAAGGAAAAATTGGCTGAATTAAGAAGAAAATGGTACAAGGACAAAACCTCCTACAATTTTGCCGAGTACAACAGGTTGTCCTCCAAGGCACGCTCATTGTATATGATCGCACGCGAAACTATGCTCGACGAGATATCCAATGGAATGACAGAGGCGCAAAAAATAGATCTGATCGCCTCGTACGAACACAGAAGGTGGAACGCCTACGTGCGGGCAATGGGATATATTTACGGCAAAAAAACTTCGCATATCTACCAAGTTCATCCCGCCCTCGTTCCGTACAACGATTTGAATAAAGACGACAAGGACAAGGACGCCTATGTTTGGTCAAAGTTGGTGGAAGAAGTGGCAAATGCAGAAGGTGTTGTAAAAGATAGCGCGAAAGATATCAAATAGCAAAATCAAAGGTGTACAATGGACAAGATCGACTACAAGCACAATTTGTTTTTGAGTTGGACGGGCGCCGACAGCAAGTTGAAAAATCAAATACGCGAGTACTTCGAAAAACACGGCGCCAAAACGGAAGATTGTTACGACAGCGCGCGAGACTGCAATTCGGGGCATTTCCGCGACGAGTGCCTAAACGCTCTTCGCGTCAGCAAAGTGTATTTGTTGCTGTTGACGGACAGTTTGTTCGTCAACTCGCGCGAGAGGATATCGGAAGCTTTGAACGAGTTCAACACCGCGTTGGACGAGGAGGCAAAACGCAACATCAACATCGTAGTGCTGTGCACGTCTGCCTCTTTCAGGCAATTCAACCCCCATTTGGACGGCGTGGACAGTAGCGACGTTCGCCTTTCCTACTACAACGGGCTGGGCGGACGTTCCCTGATATACGCCGATCTGGACGAAAACGGACAGGTGTCGGAAGAGATATTGGATTCGGTCTACCGTGCGGTCACAAAATTTATTTCCGCGCGGGACAGCGGAAAACCCGAGCTTTCGCAAGCCAAGCGCTATGATGTCGAGTACATAGCGCCCGCCTTCGACAATGCTTTTTACGGCAGGGCGGACGAGCTTCAAAAGGTGGAAAACGCCTTTGCAAACGGCGCGCAGATCGTCGTTTTGCATGGAACGGGCGGTATAGGCAAGACGCGTTTGGCAAACCGCTTTGCGCAAATATCCGACAGCAAGCACATTCCCGACTACATCCAAACCGTACACATAGGAGAAATAACCACCCCCGTTGCCGATTGCATCAAGCTCATTGCGTCCAAAACGGTATTTTCCAACGCTTTCAACAGCGAACTGGGCAGATTCTATTCGGAAGAAGACAAAATCAACGCAAAAATAACATCTCTCAAAAACTTGCCCGAATACAGCCTGTTGGTAGTGGACAACCTCAACAATTTGACGGAATCGGCGCTGTACAACCTGCTCGATCTTAAATGTCGTTTGCTCATAACGACGCGAGCTAATGTCGAGGTGGACGAAACGTCGCAAATTTCCACCTTTTCAGTGGAAAATCTTGTCAGAGAGGACGCAAAAAAATTGTTCGAGGACAAAAGCGGTCGCCAAGTTACCGACGCACAGTTTGACAGCGTGTGGAAACTTGCTTGCAAGCACACGATGACGCTTTGCATAATGGCAGGTATTCTCAGATCTCGGCGCAAACTTTCGGTGGACGGTCTTATAGAAATGTTGAGCAAATCTATGGGACAGGTGGAAGTGGAAATAAACTTCAAACACAACGACGAAAGCGCGTACAAAACCTTGCTGGGGCACCTTGAAACGCTGTTTAATGTCAGCGATCTTACGGAAGAGGAACGCAAAATCTTGTGCAACATGAGCATTTTGAGCGACGGAACGATGGAGTTGGATCAGATAGTGGAATATCTCGATCTTCCCAACGACAACTCGGTATATCGTCTCAAATCAAAGGGTTGGCTGGACAGTCGCGAAGCCGAAGAGGAAGAGCTGTTTACCGTGCACCAGATAATTGCGCAACTTATGCAGGAGATATTCAAGCCCACCGAGCAGACCGTTGGCGGAATGATAAAGTACCTTTGCGATGTCTACGACAGTAGCAAAAACACAATGCTCTACAACAGCGCAAGGGAAATGGAGGAAAAACTGTTTCACGCCATCGTGATCTTTGCCCGCTACGGCAAAAAGTTGTGCGTGCCGTTGTGGGACAGGTTTTGCGACATCTTTCATCGCATAGGCGACACTAACGAATTGGAAGAAAAACGCGGTCTGCTTGTGCCTTTGCTGGACGATGTGCGCGAAAAGGGCACGGTCGAATTGTATTGTGACGTCAGCAATTTGGAGATCAACCCCGAGGGCGTGGCAAAATTCGAAGAACAGCTTGCCGTCTACACAATAGACAAAAACAACTACAAGCGCATTTTGCAGGCGTTGAGCATGATAGGCAAGCATTTGCGTACGGAAGATCTGCCCTCTATTTACAGGCTGATGGGCGTGCTGGTGAAGGTCGCAATGGCGCAAAATGACGACTTGGCTGTGTTGGTTTGCTTGCAGAACACTTCCAAAGATTTTGTTTCCGTCAACGAGATAAAAAAATACATCAAAAGAAGGCGCTCCGAAGGTGGCGAAGCGGGAGTACTGCTTGCAACGGAGGTTTATGCAAAAATCATTTTCGGATACGGGGATATATTGCACTTTTGGAATGTAAATCAGGAACTTGCGGAAATTCCGAATGCGGAAGATAAGTTGACGGAGTTTGTCGACAAAAACCCCGTACTTATGCAACTGATTGAATTGGCACAGACAAAATTCCCCGAAATTCCCGAAAGCGACAGCATGAGCTTCTTTTTCAAAACGTTGAGCAATCTCGTCATGGTAAACGACAATGGGGAGTGGAGTGGCGACGAAGAGGACGAGATCTATTTTAACGTAGACATGTTGTTCGATATGATGAGGAATTTTTTGAATTTGCAACAAAAAAACGGTCTCACTCTCATGTCGACGGAACAAATGGCAAACAATTTTGTGCATTTGATGGGCCGTATTCCGTATCAACTTCAATCTAAAATCGTAGATTATGTGATGACTCCCGTTACGCCTGTGGAGCAAATGACATTGGAAGACTCCTCCAACGCAAGCATTGCCTGCACGCTGGGCACTTGGCTCGTCTCCAATTCGGAATCGAAAAACGAGCAAATGAAGGAGATAATATACGAAAAAAGCATTCAGATGCTTCGTTTGCAGGAGAAAAATCACTCTCGCAACCATTACAAAGTAATGGACGAACTGGTTCGCCATGCCAATTTGTGCATTGCAATAGGCAGATATAGGGAAGGGCTTTCCGTCCTTAAAGAATGTTTCGACAGAGCAAAAGCGCACTTTGACGCATGCGGAGAGGGAACAAAGCGCCTGTATGATATCAGTTACCGCGTGCTGAGTTTGGGCGTTGCGCAGGCACAAGACCTGTACGACGTGCAATGGTTCAAAACCGTATTTGACACAGCCATGCAAATTGCGACGGAAAAGCAAAAGATCGAGTTGTTGTTGGCATATATCCCCACCTACAACAAAATTTTCGGAGCGTCGCTACTGGCAAGGCGGTTTGAAGAAATCGACTACGCGCAAAAATTGTACAGGCAACTGTTTGAACTGACAATGGATGTTAACTGCCAAGCGGTGGCGGACAACGCGATGGGACTTACAAATTTGGTGTGGGACACATTTTTGACGGTCTATCGTTTGACTCACAAGACGCCGTTGGACGAAAAATATTACCTCGATTTCTTCCGCAGAATGCAATCTTGCTCAAATTCCAACGCGACAATTGCCAACAAGATAATGGAACTGTTTTATGTTTGGCTGTTGCACGGCGAAGACAATGTTTGGCAATGTTTCGACCTGTGCTTAAAGCACAAGTTTACAAGCGGAGCAATATTTGCTTCCGCTACGGTCGCTGTTACAAAACGTTGTCTGCAAATAGCCGATCTGGACGTGAAAAAATTTATCAACGCAATTGCGGGCGAGTTCAAGTCGCAAAGCGCATATCACAGCTTTTGTGAGGCTGTTGAACCCATCACCGATAGGATTCAACAAGCGAAACAACGTATTTGTTTGTTCTACAACATAGGTCTGCAAGGTATCGGACGGCTTGTAGACGCTATCGGCACCAACAAATCGGGGTTGATCGTTTCTGCGATAAACGGCGTGGACGACGAACTGCAAAGGGTGCTTGACCGTTGGGATAACGTTGTCGCCAAAGGCGCATCGTCCAATAACGGCAAAACGCGCGCCGATAAGCAAGAAACGTCGAGCGAGCGAGAAAGCGTCGCAATGTCCGCTCGGAGATTGATATTCTTTGCAAATTTCTTCGAGTCGATCGTCGCCGACTTCCTTCACGTTGGACGCCCCACATAAGTCGCTCGTTACAATTTTTTTCGAACCGATTGCAAAAAGAAACAATAAACAAAGGCGTTTCTCAAAACAAATTTACAGCCTCCCTTATTTTGCGGAGGCTGTAATTGTTGATATGGGGTGGGATTTTTACGGATTATACGGACGGATAAATTCTTCGATTCGCCTGTTGCCCATAACAAGCAACTTTTCCAGCACTTGTTTTGTGGCGGAGATGTCGCTTGACGCATTGTGGTGGAAAAGGGGTACGTCTAACGCTTCGCTCAAAGTGTTGAGGCGCAGATCGCCCTTTTGCGTATGAAAATGATACAGTATGTCCCGAGCCACCCACATTGTATCCAGTATCTCTTCGGGAGAAAACTCTATGCCGAAACGTCCCAGATCCTTTTTCATAACGGACAGGTCAAAGCGGTAGTTGTGCGCGACAAACACAAATTTAGAAGGTATCAACGGTTTCATTACATTCCAAAACACATCGATCGTGGGCGCGTTAAGCACATCTGCATCCGTTATGCCGTGTATATAACTGAAAGTTATGTGTACCTGAGGATCGATCAAAGTGTAATATCCCGTGCCTTGTCCGTTTTCAACGATGATCATGCCAATCGCGCAAATACGGTCGTTGTTCCAATTTGCCGTTTCCACGTCCACAAACACAAAATTTTTGTTTGCAGGATAAATATTTGATGTTAAATCTGTGTTGCTCATAAGTATCGTACGGTGCAAATTATATCCTATTTGATAAATATTGTCAATATTAAGTCTTTTTGCTAAAATCACTTTTCAAAACAAATTTTTTTTGATACAATAGTATAGATATGAAGTTGTGGGCAAAAACGGTATCGGAAGAAAAGATCACGCGCGACTTGTTGTATGAGTACGAGCACGCAAACGATTTGGATGAGTTTGTCGTTTTGTTACGCAATATATGCGAGCAAATGGATATTCCTACGCCGATAGCCACTCGCGTCAACTACGATCACTTTGTCAGGTTCAACAACACACGGTTCAAGATGCGCGATTTTGTGGAACACATCGATTTCGATTTGTTCGAGTTGGAAGCCGTTCCCGACAAAAAGCAATCCAAACGTTAGCAAGCACGGCTGTTTGGGCGAGTAGCTATATTCAAAACAAGCAAACCAAGCAGTAGTTACGGTTCGCTCAGCCGAGGCGCGAAGTGCCGAACGCCACGAGCGCAAGCGAGTATTCCCGCC
>CANQJK010000049.1 GCA_947624235.1 uncultured Clostridia bacterium
CGCTCCACTTCGTTCCACTTACCCTGCGCTTCGCTTGGGACGAATCGCGCCGGGAACGCCAATTCGGGCAACTACGCTTTTTAGTTGCAATGGAACGAGGGTGCAAAAATGCGCCCTCTTTTCCATTGGCGCCTTTTTGCTTGTTGCCCTTGGCTCTTGCCCCGTCGCGATAACGAAATATGTAGCACTCCGCTCACTTTGCTCACTGCGTTTACCCTGCGCTTTGCTTGGGACGAATCGCGCCGGGAACGCCATAAAAACGGCTTGATTTGAAAGAATCGGGGCGTTTTTCCGTTGTCGTTTTCGTATCGTCGCCATTTCAGACCGCCTCATCGATATTCAGATAGGAGAGCAATTCGTCGTAGTTGATCAGAATCTTCTTGCCGGCGCGAACGGATCTTATCGTGCCGTTGTCGCACAGTTTACGGATAAAATGATATGTAACGGCTGTCTGCCCGTCCGTCGCTTTCAAAAGCGCGACAGCGTCCCGAATCGTCCTGATCCGCGCTCTCCTCGTGATTTTTTGTTCTATAAAACCTCCTTGAATTCGATATGATTTTTGAGAGAGAAAACGGGTATCCCGTTTGCCCGAAAGGTGGGCGGGGCGTTTCGGGAGTCGGTATTTGTGGCAATCTTTATGTTTTCTTTATATCGCGGAGGTTTTCTTTATATATTTTTTAGCAGTTTCAATTTACAATTTAAGCATGGGAACGACCGACAAAAAGAAATTTCATCTAAACCCGTTTCAAGTAATAATCATCAGCTTTGTCGCGCTTATACTGGTTGGCGCCGTGTTGCTGGTGTTGCCCATATCCTGCAAAAATCGCGTAGCGACGCCTTTCAACAAGTGCTTGTTCACATCCGTTTCTGCCGTGTGCGTTACGGGGTTGGTGATGGTGGACACGGCAACGCATTGGTCCGTGTTCGGGCAGGCGGTAATATTGCTTCTCATACAGATAGGCGGGCTGGGCGTGATAACCTCGTTTGCGGCTCTGATGTTGCTTTTCGGGGGCAAAATAAGTCTGTTTCAAAAAACGGCAATGCAGGAAGCCACGTCCGCTCAAAAAATGGGCGGTATTGTGCGACTGACTATCTTTATTTTGATAACCACCTTTGCTACCGAAGCGGTGGGCGCATGCGCTTTGATGGGTGTGTTTGTACCGCAATACGGTGGACGGGGCGTTTGGATGGCGATCTTCCACTCCGTATCGGCTTTTTGCAACGCGGGTTTTGACATCATGGGCACGGACGTCGCTCCTTTTGCCTCGATGACGGGCTACGCCGGAAATCCGCTGCTCAACATCACGTTGATGACGCTCATCTTCGTGGGCGGAATAGGTTTTCTTACCATTTACGATATAGGCAAAAACAAGTGCAGGTTTTCTCGATACAGTCTGCAAACCAAAATCGTGCTTATCTCGTCCGCCGTTCTCACGTTGGCGCCAACATTATATTTCTTTTTTGCGGAATTTACTGCAATGCCCGTTGGAGAACGCGTGCTCGCCTCCTTGTTTGCCTCAGTCGCTCCGCGCACGGCGGGGTTCAACACCGTGGATTCAAACGCATTGTCGTCCGTGGGCAAGGCTCTCACTGTCGTGTTGATGTTGGTGGGCGGTTCTCCCGGTTCTACGGCGGGCGGTATCAAGACGACGACATTTGCCTTGCTGTTTGCCTGCGCGTTTTCGGTGTTTCGCAAGAGAAAAGACACTCGCATGCTTCATCGTCGAATAAGCGACGACACTGTCAAGACGGCTTCCGCCCTGTTTTTGCTGTATCTGTTTCTGTTTTTGACGGGCGGAGCGATCATTTCGTTAGTAGAGGATCTGCCGTTGGGTTCCTGTTTGTTCGAGACGGCATCTGCTATCGGCACGGTGGGCTTGACTTGCGGAATAACGCCTTCGTTGGGGATAGCGTCGCAAATAGTGTTGATGTTGTTGATGTTTGTAGGCAGAGTGGGCGGTCTGACGTTGTTGTATTCGGTACTGTCCAACAAAAACAACAATTTATCCAAACTTCCGCAAGGAAATTTGGCAATAGGATAAGGTGAAAAATGAAAACTGTACTTTTGATAGGTTTGGGACGTTTCGGCGCCAACATGGTAAAAGAACTCAGCAACTTGGGTTGTCAGGTAATGGCGGTGGATATAAACGAAGAACGCGTAAACGACGCGCTCAACTACATCACCCGTGCGCAGATCGGAGACAGCACCAAGAGAGAATTTCTCAAAGGACTCGGCGTAAAAAACTTCGACTTGTGCGTAGTTACCATCAGCGACAACTTTCAAAGCTCGTTGGAAACCACCTCGTTGCTCAAAGAACTGGACGCCAAATTTATAGTATCGCGCGCGGCAAATGATGCACAGGAAAAATTTTTGCGTCTGGCGGGCGCGGACGACGTGGTCTATCCCGAAAGCCAAATGGCAAAGTGGGCGGCGATACGTTACGGATTGGACAACATCCTCGACTACATCGAATTGGACAACAATCACGCTATCATAGAGGTAAACGTTCCCAAGGGCTGGATAGGCAAGAGCATAGGAGAGTTGGAAGTACGTCGCAAATTCGGCATCAACATAATGGGCGTAAAACAAAACAACGTTCTCAACGTGGAGATAACGCCCGACACAGTCCTTCGGGAGGACAAGACATTGTTTGTCGTCGGAGAATATCGATCGTTGCAGAAGTGTTTTAAGCTGTAAGCGGAGGTGTTTATGACAATTGCTCTCGTTCTTCTGCCGCTTATGTGCGCGTTGTGCGTGGCGGGCTACTTTGTCGTGGGCAGGTTCGAAAAGTTTGTGGGCGAAAACAAGCGCAACAAGCGCAAAGATTCTCGCAAACGTTCAAGCAAAAAATAAATTTGTAGCGCAGAGCCTTTTGTGATATAATAACCGATATGGAACAACAAAACCGAGAACATATATTGGTGTGTCTGTCGGCGTCGCCGTCAAACGCGCACATAATAGAAACGGCGGCAAAAATGGCAAAGGCGTTTGACGCACATTTTACCGCGCTATATGTAAGCACGCCCGAAGCGACGTCAATGTCCACCGAGGACAAGGACAGGTTGCAACGAAATATCGCCCTGTCCGAACGGCTTGGCGCAACCGTAACCACCGTGTACGGCGACGACGTCAGCTTTCAGATAGGAGAATTTGCTCGACTGTCCCGCGTAACGAAGGTGGTGCTCGGACGCAGCAACATCAAACGCCGTCCGTTCGGCAACAAGCCGTTGACGGACAGGCTCACAGCCATTGCGCCGGATATAGAGATACACATCATCCCCGACCACGCCGCAGAGACAAAGTTTACGCGCGCAATCGGCGGTTTGTCGCGCAAGATCCTTCCCGATTGGAAGAGCATCCTCATCACGATCGGTATTTTGGCTGTCGCCACGGGCATAGGAATGTTGTTTGCCTACTTGGGAATATCCGAAGCGAGCATTGTTATGGTGTATGTGCTGAGCGTTTTGTTAACGGCGGTGTTTACGCAAAACTACCTTTGCGGAGCGGTCAGCGCCGTTGCGTCGGTGTTGGTGTACAACGTTCTGTTTGTAGAACCGCGTTTCAGTTTGCGCGTCACGGAGGCTGGGACATATGTGACCTTTCTCGTTATGTTGATTGCCTCGCTTGTCACAAGCGGACTTGCCAGTCGCCTGCAATATACCGCCAAGCAATCTGCGCAAGCCGCATACCGCACAAGGGTGCTGTTCGACGCGGACAGACTGTTGCAACAGCAAACGGATTGCGAAGAGTTGCTTGCCACAATGGCGCAACAACTCGTAAAACTTATGGACAGAGACGTCGTGGTATATTCCGTCGAAAACATGCAGGCAAAGGTCTTTCGTGCGGACGGTAGCGACGGCAAGGACTTCGATGCGGACAACGCCAAACGCCTGTTGCAAAGCAACGAGAGAGAACTCGAAGCGGACGGCACGCTGTACCGATCCGTCGGCATCTTCGACAGAGTGTACGGCGTTGTGGGCGTACGCATGGGGGACAGACCGCCGGAATCGTTGGAAAAGAGCATTTTTCAGTCGGTGGTGGGAGAATGTGCCTTGGCAATAGACAACATCCACAGCCGAGAGGAGAAGGAACAAGTCGCCTTGAAGGCAAGGCAAGAACAGTTGCGCGGGAACATGTTGCGAGCGATATCGCACGATTTGCGCACTCCGCTCACTTCAATTGCGGGCAACGCCGACTGCTTGTTGAACAACTACGGCAAGTTGGACGACGACACGCTCAAACAGTTGTATTCGGATATCTACGACGACGCGCAGTGGTTGTACTCGTTGGTGGAAAATTTGCTTTCCGTCACGCGACTGGACAGCCACGTCGAACTCAACTTTACTTGCGAATTGGCGGACGAATTGATAGACGAAGCCATACGGCACGTCCACCGCCGAAGCAACGAGTATATGATCGTCAAAGACGTCCCCTACGAACCGCTGTTGGTAAAGGTGGACACCAAATTGATATTGCAAGTGCTGGTAAACCTTATAGACAACGCGCTAAAATACACGCCCAAGGGTAGCAAGATAGTTGTTTCTGCCCAAAGCACGACGGACGGAATAAAATTTTCCGTGGCAGACAACGGCAACGGCATACCCAAAGAGGACAAGGAAAAAGTTTTTGAGATGTTCTACACGGGCAACAACGCGGTGGCAGACAGTCGTCGCAGTCTTGGCTTGGGGCTTGCCCTGTGCAGATCTATCGTCGCGGCGCACGGGGGCGTTCTCGAAGTGTCGGACAATTGTCCGCACGGCGCCGTGTTCAGTTTTGTTTTGCCACAAGGATAGGAGAAAAATGCAATGAACAAAAGTCTCATTTTGGTTGTAGAGGACGATCCGTCGGTACGCAATTTGATAGTAGCCACGCTCAAAGCCAACGACTACAAATATATCGTCGCGGATAACGGCGAAAGCGCAATTGCAAATGCGGCAAGTCACAATCCCGACATAGTGTTGTTGGATCTCGGCTTGCCCGATATCGACGGCATAGAGGTCATCAGGCGCATACGCAGTTGGTCCAACATGCCCATAGTGGTGATAAGCGCTCGTAGCGAGGACGACGACAAAATATCTGCATTGGATGCAGGCGCGGACGATTATGTCACAAAACCTTTTTCCGTTGCGGAGTTGCTCGCTCGCGTCAGGGTGATGAAACGTCGTATCGACGCTACCGCGGGTGGCGAACAATCGGTATTCGTCAACGGAGACCTCAAAATAGATTTTGCCGCGGGTAGCGCCTATCTGGGCGATTGCGAGTTGCACCTTACTCCCATAGAATACAAATTGCTCAGCCTTTTGGCAAAAAATGTCGGAAAGGTGCTTACCCACACATATATAACGCAAAACGTGTGGGGAAGCAATTGGTATAACGACGTGGCGTCGTTGCGCGTTTTTATGGCAAGCCTGCGAAAAAAATTGGAGAACTCGCAGGGCGTGCAAGATTACATTCAAACCCACGTCGGCATCGGATACCGCATGAACCGCGTGGACTAAAAAAAACAGATGTCGCCGAATTTCGCCCTTGTCGTACAAAAATCGCCCCCATATGCGCAATTTTGGGCTATCACGTTGATGGCATAAGTGACTAAATAATGACCAATTATACAAAAAACGACTTGAAACGTTGATTTTCAAGCCGTTTTTGATGACTCTTTTCACAAAAATGTTTGGCGCGCTCTGACTCGATAAGCGTTACGCTTTTTGACGTGTGTTTAGACGCGTTTATTGCTCGGTGAAGAAATTCGCCCGAGGCAATACCGCAACGGGTCGCCAAACAAAGCGCGTTACTTCTTTGGTAATTTATAAGTCCATATTTATGCTTTTAGAGGGTTTTGTGGGCGTTGCAATGGTCAAGTTAGTTTTTTTTCATTTTGGATTTGCCTTATGTTTTTTAGGCAAAATTTATAACCGAGATTTGTGACCTGTTGGTAAGTATATTTAGCAACCACCTTACTGAAAAAGGGGATGCGCGGTCTTTCCTCGACATGGTGATTTATTATACCAAGTACAATAGTGTAATCTTCAGCCTTGAAGGTGTCGTCGATCACATCATATATGTGTTTACCACAAAGATTATCTTTTAATTTTTTTCTGGAATTTTCATCTTTTAATGCGTTACACGCCACGACCGCTTGATTGAACAAATGGCTTAAATATGACGAACCCTCATTCTTTTTAATGTAAATCAAGGTTTTTTTAACTGCTACGTCGCAAGGCTCAAAATTGTTTCCGCTCCCTCAGCCGATCGGTATTTTTGTTCGATCGAGATTGTGGCCGTTTTCGAAACTTTTAGCCAATTGTTCGTTATAATCCTTTTCGAGTCTGTCTGCGCAGTCAATAAAATCCATTGTACATAGCGGAATTTTTTTGTAAGCGTCATTTATTTCTTTTGCAAAATCATGGCTTATTTTATACCAATGCCCTCCATTAATTGCATATACGGCGTTATCTAATTCCAGGCTTCCCACAAGGCATTTATCTGCGCTCCACCTTACTATATCCGTTTTCCCGTCCTCGGTTGACTTTGCGCTGATTGTTTTCCCTTTTATTTGATCATAATGTAAAATTTTCGAGTTGCCGAAACTCTCAACAAAAGCCTCATTGTCTATGTCCAAATATTCCGCGTCTCGGTCTTTTTGTCCGGAGATATAAATTCTCTTAATCTTTTCCCAATTTATCACCTCGGGTATAGCTAACCATATATCGGCAAAATTTCTGCTGTTTAATTTATCGACCACCATGGCGTTTAGTTTATCGATATCATTTTGGTCTTTTTCCATTTTGATGTTATCGATCCACTCGAAACTTTGTTTGTATGCGGTGTCTTTGTATTTAACATAACATTCGCGCAATAAATTTTCTATATTTGTGATGTTTTTATCGGAATAAATGCTTAACGTGTCCCCGCCAGTTATATTTGCGCCTTCAAAGGCTGTATCGTCGCATTTCCCCGTTATACGTTTAATTAAATCTCTTTCTATATCAAAGCCGAAATCGCTTATGTCGCTTTCTTTGGGCATTTGTTCTTGACTTTGTTTATAATTTTTACCGATATCTATTTTGGATATTTTCCTTATTTTGTTTGGCGCAATCGTATTTAGAACTATTTTCAATCCAAACTGTTCTTCATATACATTTTCTTTTAATAGCGTTTTGCCATATCCGAACGTTAATGCAAATATTCTTTTTTCGTCAGCAACTTCTATTCTTTTCAGCAGGATCGCCCTTGCATTAGAAGTCAACAAACCCTCGTTGTTTATTTGAAAAAAATCTTTCAGCCATTTCGGTTGCCTTTCGTCAGACGGACTGTAATATGCCACAGTATCGGAGTCGTAACTTTTTAGGATCCTGGCGTCTTTAATGATGTCGTTAAAAGAAGTTATTCCTTCTTTGATCAAATAAATAGTAATATTGTTTTTGGTCATTTCAGCGCTTCTTTATTATTTACAAATAATACTGTTTTTGATATAAAAAAATTAAGCCGAAGGCAAATTTCATGTAAATTTTTTTGGTTTTATGTCGTTTATTGTGTTGGGGAAACGCACGCACGCGCTCCGCTCGACAAAAAAACGGCGCAATCCTCGTCTTGCCGTTACTTCCAAAAACAGATTGCTTGTTAAGCCGAGTTTGATCCGTTTTGCATTATCCATTGTCGCCATGTAAAAGCGGTGTAAGGTTGACGGATAAGAAACCCCGATTTGAATCTGTCTAAAAACGCGGTTGCCCCGATTTTTGTTTGAACATATTGCAACACTTGTATTTGTTTAATCGTCAAGGACCTACAAAAAATCTCAAACAAGGCATGTTAAAAATTGCACACGCCGATCAAATCTTTTTTGCAAAGCATCAAAACAAACAAAACGCCGATATTTATGCTTAATTTAACCCGCGGGGCAAAATTACAGTAAGTTATTATTTAACGGTTGATTTTGCAAATATTATATGTTATAATTTATTCAGTATTATTTCCGCAAAAGTCAAACATCCTCGTTTCATGCCACCATCAATCATGATCGCCCGAGTTTTGGAAAAAGAACGGGGCGCGTCAACGGCACAAGTGTCTTTCCTGTTGATCGGTAACGGCGTGGATGTTTACCCCAAAATATCTCGACGTGCTGTTTGAACGAAAGCGGATCTGATTCGCGCGACCGTTGTGGCTTTCCGTCATGCGCAGGTCAACGTTTGACCAAGTCGCCCGAAGGCCGTTTCTGCCAAATATTATGCTCGGATACGCAAGCGTAAAACATTTGAAACGCGGCTGCATTGTTAAAAATCTGTCGCATAGCAGAGTAAAATATTGAGTTTTTTATTATCAAGACAACTCATAATTTACACAAAAATTAGTTCCGTTTTGAGTAAAAATCTCACTATTTTTCAAAAAACTATTTACAAATGACAAATCAATTACTATAATACACTATATAAAAGTTCACTATTACAGGATGGAGAACAACGCGTTTAACGTTAAACACGAAGGATAAATGAAAAGTAAACCAGAGTGGAGAGAGCAAATAAACGAATATTTGCGTGCAATATTAGAAGGAGACTCGTCGGCATTTCAACCCTTGTTTGAATTGACCGCTTCTCATCTTATAAAGATTGCGTTGCGTATTCTTTCAAACAAAAGCTTTGCAGAAGATGTCGTCTCCGAGGCTTTTATGCGCATTTGCCATAGCATACACACCTACAATCCGTTGCGAGACGGATACAGTTGGATGTGCAAAATTGTGGTCAACTGCGCCAAATCTAAAAATATTTCTCCCGCGGAACGCAGAAATGTAAACATTGACGAAATTCAACCGCCCACAGCCAAGGATGAGATTTCCGAACTGGAAGGCAAAATGGTTGTGTCGAAGATTTTTGAAATGTTGGATGGGCGTGATCGCGAAATTGCAGAACTCAGATATTACTATGATATGTCGATTGCTGAAATAGCTCGCAAATTGGGCATATCGGGTTCGGCAGTTTCTCAACGCATAAAGAAAATTCAAACAGTAGTCGAAAAATATATCAAAAGAGACTAAACAAACGTTTTCTTAAAATGGTAATATATTATATTACATTTTATAGAGAGATACAATATGAAGAAAATCACATGTTTAGTTGTTACAATAGTGCTTGTTGTCGGCGTCGCGATATTCGGCGCTTGGGCGCCCCGTGCGGAAGCAGAATCCGAAGAGGAATTGCGTTATGCCGATGCACAGGCAATTGCCACCATTGCAAATGAGGACATTTACTATACGTCGCGAGAAATAACCATGAAAGATACCGACGGTGGCGCTCCGTTCTTTTACCCGATAGCGGGAATTAAAAATGCTTGTGGTGCGGTCGCCGGAGCGGAAATCGTGACATTCTATGACAAATACTATGAAAACCTGATAGAAAATTGGTACCCGTGTTATTCTTCGGGGGATTATCGCTTGCAAAGTAGCACTTACATAGATCCTATAATCTACGAGCTATATGATCTCATGAAAATTAATGAAGATGGGCATGGTGTTACAGAAACAAATTTCAAGGCGGGTTTATCAAAGTATTTCAATAATCACGGATATTCACTTTCGTATCAAAACGCGAAAAGCGGTAGCGGATTAAACTACAACACCTGCGTATCGGCGGTGAATGCCAATAAAGTTATTGTGTTGTTCACCACCGCAGGACCTATATATGACGTGTCACAACATTCCGGTTACGACACATGGATAGAAACAAATATCACCGCTAATCATATTATGGTTGCTTTCGGTTATTTGCAAGTGAAATATTATAATGGTTCAGGAACGGTTCGCACAGAAACATTTGTGAGATTGGTAACGGGACTTGACAATCCGGTGATGGCATATTATAAGATAAACCCCACCAATCTTGAAGCCGCATACGTTGTCAATGTCGCTTAAGGAGTAAAATGACAGGCAGAGAAATACATCAACTTATAGAAGAGGAACACGCGGAACAAAAGACGCGCATATACGAACGCATACACGAAGATGCGGAGCGTATTATTATTCAAAAGGCGCAAGAAAGACAACGTCGCAAAAGATTGATAATAAAATACTGTTCTGTGGCGGCCGTCTTGTTGGTTGTGTTGTGTTTGTCTGTAATATTGCCCATCGTACTAAACACCAACGGGAACAATGGTGGTGTATTAAAATACGATAACACGCAAATCGTTTATTCTATTTCGGCAGAAAATATAAAAGAATATGCCAATAAAAACAATGTCAATATTTTATTTGTTGATTGGTATGATAATGCAGACGGTTGTGAAACCATAAAATATTGCGATGCAGAGGACGAGTCGGTTTTAGTATATATATCCGAAAGATTAGTTAATGGAGATACTGGTAAGGCCGTATTGTTGTCTGTTATGCAAAATAAAATAGTTGTGACAACATTTGATAGTTATGAGGAAGCGAAGGAAAGCTATAATCTATACAATGGGACAGCAGTGCATTATATTGTTTCGTTTTCTGGCATAAAGGCTCATTTTGAATATAATGGCTACAAATACTATTTGGAATTTACGAATAGCACCGATTTGGAATTTGTTAAGGAAACAATAGAGTCTATGTTTAACAATTGATCAAACGGTCAATGGTTGTAAAAATTTCAATTATCTCACAAAAAAAACGACTCCATGTTGACAATTTTGCCAATATGGGGTTGTTATTTTTTGTAGGTAGCGGGTGGATAGAAAAGAAAGTGGTGCAAACGGGGTTTGGAAAAAGCACAAAACAGTTTGACACAATTGGTATAAGTTGATATAATATTTACTGTGTGGCGACAGTTCAACGACCGATCCAAGTTGAACAAGTCGCAACACTACGGAGGCGTATCGAAGCGGTCACAACGAGGCGGTCTTGAAAACCGTTTGGGTGAAAGCCCACGGGGGTTCGAATCCCTCCGCCTCCGCCAAAGCAGAATAATACGAACCCGACAAGCGCTGTCGGGCTCGTATTGTTTTATGCCAAGGATTGGTTTGGGGTTGTTGTTTCACAATAAAAAGTCATTTACGGATGTTGCGGGGTAAACTTGTAGCGTTCTTTTCATTCCTCCGCCCATTTGCCTTTTGGCAAAGACGAAAGGGGTGTGGCTCGGCACGAGTGTCATCTTTCACATCTTTTGCAGGCGTCAACGGGAGAAAAATTTGCCTGCGAGCAAATATTTAGGAGTGTTTTTTTGTTTGTATTTGCAAGTTGTGAAAAAGCATTTTGTGATTTGAGACACGCGTTCTGTTTTATCATGCAAAGTGCAATCTGTTATTTTGAGGCGCCCGACACTTTCTGGTCAAGCGGTTTGTAACATTGAAAACACCTTTAAACGGACGGCACAAAACAAACACTTGATTTTTAGTCGGGCATTTGATAAACTGTATAAAGAAATATTTAATTTTGGGAGATAAATATGGCAACAAAAGCACCTACTTACGAAAAGTTAATATCCCCATGTTTTTCTGCAATCAGGGCGTTGGGCGGTTCCGCATCTAACGATGAGATCTACGACGAAGTGGTTCGACAATTGGCGCTTCCCGAAGAGGTGTTAGAAGTACCGCAGTCGGGTCGCGACGGCAGGTCGAGAGTCGCCTACAATTTGGCTTGGGCGCGCACATACTTGAAAAAGTTTGGCGCAATCGTCAACACGTCTCGCTCGGTTTGGGCAATTACTTCCGAATTTTCCGACGTCAAGGCCGTTACATCGCGAGAAGTTATTGCATTTGTCAAAAACATGGAAGCGCAATCTGCCAATAAACCGCAAGTCGATACAAAAAGCAGTGTAAATTTTGTCAACCAAGATGAGGGGCCCGAGGAGGTTTCTTCGTGGCGCACTCGCATGTTGGAAATTTTACAAAACATGAATCCATATGGCTTTGAAAGATTCATTCAATTGCTGTTGCGCAATTGCGGTATTGACAATGTCGAAGTCACAAAGAAATCCGGAGACGGCGGAATCGACGGCACGGGACAATACAAATTAAGCGGTATTTTTAGTTTCAAATTAGCTTTTCAGTGCAAACGATATGTGGGAAATGTCGGTAGCGGTGAAATAAGGGACTTTCGCGGTTCGCTATCTACGGATATAGAAAAAGCAATTTTTGTCACCACGGGCAGTTTCAGCCCCATGGCAAAGGTCGAGGCAAAAGCTTCGGGAAAGAAACCAATAGATCTTATGGACGGCGAAATGCTAATTGACAAAATCGCCGAACTTCAACTGGGAGTTTCGCCCAAAACAATATACGAAATCGACGATAAATTTTATGCGCAGTACAATGAGGCGTAGAGCCAAAATAACATTGAAAATATGGCGGAAGAAGACAATAGGGCGCACTGCGCCACCAACGGCGTTTGCCGATGGGGCAGATCACAAAAAAACAAGACTTTTTTGTTTGTTTGATAATAAATTGTTGATAAATTCATA
>CANQJK010000050.1 GCA_947624235.1 uncultured Clostridia bacterium
ATAGAAAAGTCGCTGTTTGTGCTTATGAAACCGCAAATCGACGCCAACATCACCCGCTACAACAACCGCAAGAGCAAGATCGATTCGCAAAACGAAGAAACCGCAAACGCTGGAACAAAAAATAACAAACAAGAACCAACGAGAACAAGACGTAACAAACGTGCAACTAATGCAAGTGCAAATGCAAATGATAATGTAAATGAAAATGCAAATGTAAATGCTAATGTAAATGAGAGTGTGTATGTGTATGACGATAACGATCGCGACGCACGCACACATTCAGCATGCGAACAAAGCGAAGAGCAGTGCGCACAATGCACGCAAAACAAGGACGGGACAAAACGTAACAAGCGTGCAACTAATGCAAACGCAAATGTAAATGATAATGTAAATGTAAATGCTAATGTAAATGCTAATGCTAATGTAAATGCTAATGTAAATGAGAGTGTGTATGTGTATGCAGATAACGATCGTGACGCGCGCACACATTCAGCATGCGAACAAAGCGAAATTCAGTGCGCACAAACGAAAAAACAATGCGTACAAAGTGCACATAGCAAACAAAGTCAACAATTTGCAGATATAAGTTGTGGCGCACATACTCTCAATGAAAAGCAAATGGGCAAATCTTGCATGGAAAGCACATCGCAAAGCATGCAAAATGGTGCCCAAAACACACATCTCGGTACCCAAAGCACGCAAAATGGCACGCACGCTTTCAATGAAAAGCAAACGGGCAAATCTTGCATGCAAAGCACAACGCAAAGCATGCAAATTGGTGCCCAAAGTGCACAAATTGATACCCAAAACGCGCATCTTGGTGTCCAAAGCGCGCAAATTGGTAACCAAAGCGCACAACTTGAAACGCAAAGTGCATATTTCGAAAGTCAAAGCACGCGAAATGGCGCACACACTCTCAAAGAAAAGCAAACGGATAAATCTTGTATGCAAAGCACGAAACGCGGTTCTCAAAGCGCATATCTCGGAACCCAAAACACACATCTCGGTACGCAAAACGCGCATCTGGAAACGCAAAACGCACAACTCGAAAGGCAAGGAACACACATCGAAACGAAAAACGCTCAAAGCGCAAATGCAGGCAGGCGGTCTTTTGCATACGCACGCACGCAATTTGTAAAACCGACATTGGAGGAGGTGCAAAACTATTGCACATCACGGCAAAACGGGATAAACGCACAGCGTTTTTGGGACTACTACGAGGCGCGAGGCTGGATGGCGGGCAACACTCCCATACACGATTGGCAGGCGACGGTGCGCAGTTGGGAAACGAATTCTCTTGGTTGCGCTCCGCAGGTCTTGTCTCGCACTTTTACGCCATATGCTCCATATGCTCCGAAAAAAGCGATAGTGGGCGTCGAAATGGAACGCCGTCCCTACACCGACGAAGATCTCAGCTACCTGTTCACCCCCTTGGACGACGTCGCATAACGCACATGCACGCATATTCGCACGTGTAAGAACGGCAAAACTTCTGACACACAATGCCAATTTTTGTGTTGAGCATTGTCCGTAGCAATGTCAAAACGCTCGGACAACACACAACGCTCATATCCGTGTGAGACATTGCGCCATAAACGGAAAAACGTCCCGTTTTTGCAATAGTGGGAGCGAATGTCCTCACCCCAAAAACACATAACGCGCAACGTTTTCACCTTTCGGCTTTCGGCGTTGAAGTCTATGCACACATCAACACGCATACTCGCTTGCAAAAAGCATGACACATGCGACACCGCGCCAATTTTCGGATTGAACATTGTCCGTTGCAATGTCAAAAAGCTTGGATAACGCACATGCACGCAAAAAAGTCCGATTTTCTGCTTTCTCTTACGGCGTATAGCGAATGTATATGCGTAAACGTTGCCTGTGCAAAAAATTGTTTTGTGAGGAGTGTTGGTGTGGTGAGAAAATAAATAAAGTGCGAATGTGTGCTTTTGTGTGAAAGCGAAATTTGAGCGCGATCTATGTGCCCACGCGTAAATAAAAATAATATGCCCGTGTGCACCTACACAAAACACATCGAGGGCGTGGCATATAAACAAAACGGTAAGTCCCAAACGTCCCGTCTTTGTGATAGTGGGAGAGAATGTGTCCACCCCAAAATACACAAAGCGCAACGTTTTTGCCTTTCGGCGTTGAAACCTACGCACACATCAACACGCATACTTGCTTGCAAAAAGCATTGCACGTGCGACACCGTCCAATTTTCGGGTTGAACACTGTCCGTTGCAATGTCAAAACGCTCGGACAACACACAAAGCGCATATATCCGTGCGTAAGAGGCATTGTTTTGAAAACGATAAGTAAAAAACGTCCAGACTTTGTAATGGTGAGAGTGAGTGTTCACTTGTGTCTAAACCAACACAATTTTAAGCGCTTACAAATACATATCCCGTAAATAACGTGCCCCCAGCAAGTCCCAGTGAATTGATGGAGAAACGGGTTCCCGTGCGAATGAATATTCACATGGGTGTCATGAGCAACCGCCAGACAGCGTTACTCGAATGATAAGGAAAAAACATTATAACCAAAATCAGCAAGTCAAAAAATGTCCTGTATTTGTACCAACACTAGTGTAGCGCGAAATAATACCTCCCAGCGAACTTCGGGGCCCCCATCAAGTCCAAAAGACTTGATGGGGAGAGGAGCAACCGCCTGACAGCGGTACCCAAAAGATAAGAAAAAAACATTATCATCAAGATCAGCAAGTAAAAAATTGTCCCGACCTTGTAACGGTGGGAGCGAGTGTATCCACTGTAAAATAATCTGCAACGAGGACGAAGTCCGAAGCGAAGCCTTTTTACAGGGGATATACGAGCGACACCATAATCTGCAACAGGGGTGCCACTTTTCCGAAACCAGTAATCCAAAAATGTCCCGACCTTGTGACGGCAGGAGCGAAGGTGTTTCGTTTTTACACCAACACTATTGTAGCGCGAAATAATACTTCCTCTCGAATGGGGGCGGGCGGTCGGGGACCTTATTCTACCCAGAGCGAGTGTATCACTTGCAAAATAATCTGAAACAAGGGCGGAGCGCCCAAACCGATAGCAAGAAATGGAGTGACTTTATAATGTGCAGAGCTTGTGTGTCCCCAATCAAAATAATCTGCAACGAGGGGCTGTTCTGAAATCAGCAAATCAAAAAAGTCTCGACTTTGTACAGACAGAGCGAGCATGTCTCGTATGCGTACCAAGCCATATGTTACGCTAAAAATATGTACTCTCGAACAGGGGCGGGCGGTCGGGGACCTTATTCTACCCAGAGCGAGTGTATCACTTGCAAAATAATCTGAAACGAGGGCGGAGCGCCGATACCGATAAATTAAAAATTGTATTAGCGTGTAATATAAAAAGCTCGTATGTCCACTGCAAAACAGTCTACAACAAGGACACTGCCCCGAAACCAGTAAGTCAAAACAATGTTCTGACCTTGTTTTGCCGAGAGCGAGCATGTCCCCCTGTAAAATAATCTGCAACGAGGACGTAGTCCGAAGCGAAGCCTTTTTACAGGGGATATGCGAGCGACACCCGTTTTGATGGGGATATACATGCGATAAGATATGTAATTAGTCAAGTTACAACGTGCTCCGCCCGCAGTTCAGCCGTTTTGCAGGGGATATACGAGCGACACCATAATCTGCAACGAGGGGCTTTTCCGAAACCAGTAATCCAAAAATGTCCCGACCTTGTGACGGCAGGAGCGAGGGTGTTTCGCGCAAAATAATCTGCAACGAGGAACTGGCGCGTTAAATTGCAAAAAAAAATTAAAAAGTATAATGCGACAGTTCCGAAGCGAAGCCTTTTTGCGCGGAATACCCGAGCGATACTTTTTTTGCGCTCAAATGCTCTTGTGGTATTGAAATTTTCGACAAAATGGTGTATCATTATTATCGGAGGAATGTACGGTATGTCCAAAATAGAAAATTTCGAAACGGAAATCACCCCTCTCGGTCGTAAACGCACGGTTTGGGTTTATTTGCCCAGCAACTACGACGCCAAGGGGGACGGCTATCCCGTCATCTACATGCACGACGGGCAAAATCTTTTTTACGACCATCTCACCGCCTACGGGACGGCTTGGCATGTAGACAAGGCATTGGACGAGATCTACCGCACAACGGGCAAGGCGTGCATCGTGGTGGGCGTAGAGTGCAGTGACAAGGTGCGCATGTCCGAGTACAGCCCCTGGAAGGCGTCTTTGCGCATGCAACGTCGCCACAAGGACAAGGGCAAGAGCAACTCCGGCGGAGAGGGCGCGTTGTATGCCGAATGGCTTGCCAAAACGCTCAAACCGTACATCGACGAGCACTACAACACCGACAAGCAACGCATTGCAACCGCCGTTGCGGGTAGCAGTATGGGCGGTCTTATAAGTTGCTACATCGGGTTAGCCTATCAGCGCGTTTTTGAGACAATGGGGTTGTTTTCCACCTACACGGTGTTCAATCAACGCGCATTCGACCGCTTTGAACGGGACACGGAGCAGACATTGCCTCAACACGCCTTTATCTACTCGGGAGGCAAGGAATGGGGCGAGGACGTCAAGGCGAACAAAGAAATGGTCTCCATTGCCGAAGATCTGTATCACAAGCTGTTTGCGCGTCAAATTTGTTGCGAGTTGGTCGTCAATTCCGAACTTCCGCACTACGAAACGGCGTGGGATATCTACTTCCGCAAGTTTGCCCGCGATTTTTTGGACAGGTACTACGACAACAAGCAAAAGCAATAAGTTTTGGCTTTGATGTGCGCCGTTGTTTACAAACGCGCCCGTTTACTGTATAATAAGATAATTATGCAACTTATTCTCGCAAGCAATTCTCCGCGCAGACGCGAATTGCTGTCCAAACTCAATTACCCCTTTGACGTGGTGCCCGCAACGGGCGAAGAGATCAGCACCGCCGTCGATCCGCGCGACATCGTGCAGGAACTGGCTTCACGCAAGGCGACGGAGGTTTTTGCCTCGCACGGCGATTGCGTCGTGGTGGGGTGCGACACGGTGGTAGACTTTGACGGCAGGATATTGGGCAAGCCCAAGGACCGTGACGACGCCATTGCCATGCTGTGCGCGCTCAGCGGAAACGTCCACTTTGTGCACACGGGAGTGTGCGTTCTCAGCCCCGTTGGCGTGTGGCTGTTTTGCGACAGCACCGAGGTGCATTTTCGCAAGTTGAGCAGTGACGAGATAACGCGCTATGTAGATAGCGGACAGGCGTTCGGCAAGGCGGGCGCCTACGGCATACAGGACGATTGTCATTTTGTGTCGAGTTACAAGGGCGATTACGACAACGTGGTGGGACTTCCCCTTTACAGATTGAAACAAATTTTGCAAACAATTTACAACAGGTGAAAAAATGACAGACTACGAACTGGTTTTCGATTTCGGCTCGGCGTATATTTCCGCCGGCTCCAAAAAGGACGGTTTTACCGACAAGATACCATCCGTTGTGGCGGTAACGACGGATTCGCAACAAATTGTGGCTGTGGGCGTAGAAGCCATACGCATGGGCAGTACCGTGGGCGGAGGCGTCAGGCTTACGCACCCCATTTTGGAAGGCGCCATCATCGACACCGAGGGCGCAAAAGCGCTTGTTTCGGCGTTGTTGAACCGTCTTGTCAACTACAAGATGAGCGCGTTCAGCCGTTACAACGTGACGGTGGCCGTGCCTTGCGGAATGATAAGCAGTGACAAAAACACTATCGAAACGGTGTTTTTGGGTTTGGGCGCAAAGCAGGTGGGTTTTGTGGAAACTCCCATTGCGGATAGCGTCTACTTGTTCAACGAATTTCGCACCCGTCAGGGCATAATAGTGGATATAGGATACGACTGCACAGACCTTGCGATAGTGTCCTCCAACAGCATTGCAACGGGTTGCACCCTCTATTACAGCGGAAAAAGCTTGACGGAGGCAATATCCGACAAGATAAAGGCAAAATATATGATCCAGTTGAGTTACGACGCGTCCGAGTACCTCAAACTAAACTGCGCAAGCCTTTATCCCAACGATTCCACAATGGTCATCGTAAGCGGAACCAACATCACGTCGGGCGTCGTGGAGCAGGTAAACGTCAGTTCCAAGGAACTGTACGACACGGTGGTGGAATTTGTGCGCAAGTATGTGCGGATAATTCAAAGCCTTGTGGAAAGCGTCAAGGGCGACCTTGCCACCATGGTGCGCTCGGACGGCGTTATGCTGTGTGGCGGAGGCTCCAAACTGGCGGGCTTGGATATGTTTTTGCAAAACGAGTTGGGCTTGCCCGTTTATGTGGCTAATCTGCCCGACGAAGTTACGATAAAAGGCCTGTTGGCAATGTGACGTCGTCGCGTTTCGCTCGGTTGCGGGCGTTTATCGCAGGCGAGCACGCAAAGTCGAACGTCGGGATCCTGCAAAAGTGGAGTTTGCGAGACTTTTGTGAAAGAGGATACATTGTGCGTCAGTTGTACGATCCGCAAATTCGCGGTCGGCGTTTGGCGAAAGTGGCGACGATATCGTTGAAAAATATCGCGTAAAGGGCACAAATAAAACGCAAAACGCATTTGCGTTGCAATAATATACATCAAAACAACAAAATGGAGGCTAATAACTATGGAACTGAAAGGAAGCAAGACGGAACAAAATCTCATGGCGGCGTTTGCGGGAGAAAGTCAGGCGCGCAACAAGTACGACTACTATGCGTCCAAAGCCAAAAAGGACGGCTTTGAGCAAATAGCGGCGATTTTTCAGGAGACCGCCAACAACGAAAAAGAGCACGCAAAACTGTGGTTCAAACTGTTTCACGGCATCAATTCCACTTTGGACAACCTGTTGGACGCGACCGCAGGCGAGCACTACGAGTGGACGGAAATGTACAAGCAATTTGCCGTTACCGCCGAGGAAGAGGGCTTTTACGACATCGCCAAAAAATTCCGCGGAGTTGCCGAGATAGAAAAACATCACGAAGAACGCTACAAAAAACTTGCCGAAGCGGTGCGTGGCGGAGAAGTGTTCGTCAAGTTGGACGAGAACGTTTGGGTATGCCGTAATTGCGGACACATTCACATCGGCAAATCTGCCCCCGAGGTGTGCCCCGTTTGCGCGCATCCGCAATCGTATTTTGAGCTTTTGAAGGAAAATTTCTGATTTTCGCCTCGTATGCGCCTCAACGCATGCCCCATATACGGCAAATTGACCTTTGAGCGACAAATGGGTGTGCCGTAATTGCGGACACATTCACATCGGCAAATCTGCCCCCGAGGTGTGCCCCGTTTGCGCGCATCCGCAATCGTATTTTGAGCTTTTGAAGGAAAATTTCTGATTTTCGCCTCGTATGCGCTTCAACGCATGCCCCATATACGGCAAATGGACCTTTGAGCGACAAATTGGGTGTGCCGTAATTGCGGACACATTCACATCGGCTGATCTGCCCCCGAGGTGTGCCCCGTTTGCGCGCATCCGTAATCGTATTTTGAGCTTTTGAAGGAAAATTTCTGATTTTCGCCTTGTATGCGTCTCAACGCATGCCTCATATACGGCAAATGGACCTTTGAGCGATAAATAAGCGAATAACCTCAAAAGAAGGGACTGTCGCATTAAACATTTTTTATACAAAACGACATCAAAAACGGCTTGAAAAATATTGATTTCAAGTCGCTTTTTGTATGATTATTCATTTTTTTTCGCGTATGCGATCAATGCGACAGCCCCTTTTTGATGTTATCGCAACTCGGCTCGAAACTCTTCAAAATTCCCTGCAAATGGCGACCTGCTCTTTGCAGGCGAAATTTTACCGCCTATACGTTATTACATATTTAGTTGCCGTGTATTTACATATGTAATGCGTATTGGACTACGCCGATATCGTTGCGCTTATATGGTGTTTTGCCCAAGCGATAGCAGGCGCAACGCATGCCCATATACGGCAAATGGACCTTTGAGCGACAAATAACCGAATAACCTCAAAAGAAGGGACTGTCGCACCAAACATTTTTTATACAAAACGACATCAAAAACGGCTTGAAAATATTGATTTCAAGTCGCTTTTTGTATAACTATTCTTTTTTTTATCGTTTATGCGATCAATGCGACAGCCCCTTTTTTATGTCAATGCTACTCGGCTCGAAAGTGTTCAAAATTCCCTGCAAACGACGACCGGCTCTTTGCAGGCGAAATTTTATCGCCTACACGGTATTACACATTTTTAGTCGCCGTGTATTTACATATGTAATGCGTATTCGAGCCACACGGGTGTTCGGCAGGGTAGGCAACAGTGGCGCACTCCCCCGAAAGTCGGACAAATAACTGCCTGTTCAATTCGTTGTTTTCCTGCTTGTCACTGTACTGTGTGGGCATAACGCCATTGGTTTTGGCATATTTCCTCAACGTCGTCTGTGCGCTTCGCGGTTTTTTCCACTTCCGCCGTTATCACGAAAAGTTTGTTGTATCCGTCACAAGTCGTCGCGTCTAATGTTGCACAAAACTGTCGGCACATCTAAAATTTAGTTTATCATATTCTTTCAACGTCGTCCGTGTATCGCGTTTTACGTTTACTTCCGCCGTTTATCACGCACATTTATCAGGGTAGTTTGCTTTGTCCGCCAACGAACCGTCGCGTCAAAGTGGCGTAGGCAATCGGCATATCTGAAATTTAGTTTATCATATTTTTTCAATGTCGTCCGTGCGCCCAGCGTTTTACGTTTACTTCCGCCGTTTGTCACGCATTTATCACGAGACTTTTTGTTTTGTCCACCAACGAGCCAACGCGTCAAATGTTGTTTCAGATTATCGGCATGTCTAAAATTTGTTTGAATTTTTGACATAATGTTGACATCGATTTTTTTGTGTTGTAAAATGAAACTACCACATTACTACTTTAATATCAGGCGCACTGCACATACTCTCTCGGTAGAGTTATGTGTCTTATACGTTTGGCAGTGTGTCCAAAAGTAGTAGTGTGGTAGCTATCGAGGCGCATATTCTACAAGTGCCGTTTCGATAGATACGGCACTTTTTTGTTGTCGAAAACAAAAATGAAAGGAGGAAAACAAAATGAACAAATGTAGCAAATGCGGGACGGAATTCGAAGGTAATTTTTGTCCCGAATGCGGGACAAAATATGAAACTAAAAAAATATGTCCCGAATGCGGTGCGGAACAAAAAGTCAATGTTAAGTTTTGTACAAATTGCGGGTATTCTTTTGCAGAGACTGCCGTTCCCACTCCCACATCCGATACACAAGCCGAAACGGTATCGTCGCAACCGACGATAGACCGACCGTCGTCGGATACGGCGGAAGATATTGCCCGTGTTACAGAGCAAACGCACGTTTTCTACGGAAATGCGCCTATGCACTTTGATTGGCACAAATGGCTCAAATATTTGCCCGTTGTGTTTTTTGGTCTGTGGGCGGTATTGCTGTGGGCTTTTTATTCCGCACAACTGTTGGACGGCGACTTTTTCGGCTTATTGGAAGGCAATGTGTATCAACTACTAAATGACGACATGTACGAGGAGATGCACGGCGCGCTGAAAGCATTGATCGCCATTGCTTCCATTGCCGACGTCGTGGCAATAATCTTGGCATTTATACAGATCAAAAGTAACAAAAAAATCAAGTTGGTGGGCAACGCGTTTTGTTTTGCGTTGTATTTGACAGTTTTTATTGTCGTCTTGGTATTAAACGGCAAAGTAAAGGAGCAAGACATAGACACGGGCGCAATGGTGGGTTTGACCGTGGCTTTTACGGTCGTATTTGCCTTGCTACACGGCATTGCGTTGTTTGCCGAGAGGCATTTTTGCAAAAATGACGAACCGGAGCGATCGGTACCGAAGACGAGAGAAAAAAGGCAATGGACTACGCCTGCATTTATCGTAAAAGGCAAGGGTTGGGTAGTCGCTCACAAAACGATATCGGTATTTATTGCGCTTGTTATCGTTGTAGCAATCGTTCTTGCAGTCGTTTTGCCCGTTACGTTGTGTAATATTTTTCGCATAAACAAGGTATCTCAAATAGAATTTGGATACTCTTATAGGCAGGTAAAAAATATTTTGGGTGAGCCGAACAGTAGCACATCCAATGAATATGTCTACAACTATTACAGTAGCAATGCCGAACGCGTACTCAAAAAGTTGGAAAAAATTAACCAAAAAGCCGAAAGCGTTACCGACTTTGACGAGATCGCCAAACTTTCCGAGCAAGCAGATAAATTGCTTGAAGAATTGTCGGAAATGGACTACAAACAAATCGCCGTCACTTTTAATTCGTTTGGAGTAACATCGGTGACAATGAGTTTGCACAGCACGCAAGAATTTGACGCAAGTGACATAGAGAAAGCAGAGCCGACGCAACAGTTTCAGGAACAGTTTACCGACGGTATGGCGATATGCGTAAAAATCACTTTTGCAGACGGCAATTATAGAATGGAAAATATAACGGACTATGAGTCAAGTACACTGTATTATTCGGGGATAATAAACAGGATCTTCGAAGAAGACAATTTGTCATTGTTATACTACAATGATAACGGAAGGCATTATACAAAAGAAGAAATAGTGGAAAGAGCTGTTGCTGTCGGCAAGAATATCAAGTCTTACGTCGGCACGGAAAGTTCAACAAGAACATCATACAATTTTAATGTGTACTACGAATCGCAAAGAGATGTTGTCGAATCGTATTTTGCCGAACAACGGGCGGAACGTAATTCTATGTTGGCAAGGACGTATGTTCCGATAGCGCTTTTGTTGTGCGGGATGGTGGTGCTTGCGTTGATATATGGGAAAAAATTGCCATCGAAAAAATATATCCTGCCGTTCGTTATTTTTGGTGTAGTATTGACGGGGGTTGATATTTACTTTCTAAACGCGTCATTACTATTATATTTTTATACAAACGATGCTCTGATCACGTGTTTTATGGTGACTCAAACCATATTTTGGATTGTGTTGTCGTTGTTGCTGTTGACGACGCCGATAGTTGGCAGAGTGCTTGCGGGCAAGATCCACAGAAAAAATTTGCTTGCCGAACTGCCGACTGCTACGGTATCAAAGTACGGATTGCAAATGTCGAAGAGTTTTATTGTTTATGTATGCACGCTTTTCCCGTTGTTTATTTTTATAAACTGGTTGCAACGGTGGCAAGATTGGTTGCAAACTCCTGTGCAGGAGACATGCGCGATGTTTGTATTCTTGGGTAGCATACTCAGTTTGATATCGCTTGCGACTGTAAGCGAAAACGCGGACAACGGCAAGACTATCATACAATATTTCTGTAACTTGCTATCCGCGAGTGCGTTTATTTACATATTATTCGGCGGAATTAATTCAAATGTTCGTGATAGGGAAGGATATATTGCGACATTTAGCCTTGCGGGAATATTTGCAATTGTGTTTATTGTGCTGACGAGCATTGCTTTGCACCGCAACAGTAAAAAATACAAAGAGGAACAAGACGCGGAAACAAAAAAGTTTTTCAAACGGCATATTGTAGGTGAATCGGTGTTTTTGTCCTTTACCGTGATAGGTTTGGTGCTGGGCTTGCTCATGTGGATAATAGTGGAAGAATATGGCATTAAAAAAGGTTATGTAATTGCTGATATTTTGAATTACATTCGCCCATTGCTTATTTGGGGTATAATTGTGTATGCTGTGGTCAGCTTGTTAGTGATATTGATCAAAAAATATGCCCACAATCGTGCACAAAAAACAAAGACAATATGCGTAGCTTCGTTATTTTCCGTTGGAGTGGTAGCGGTAATAGTTTCGACATTTTTACAAGTGGCTTACAATATTTTATTGTATAATTATTTATGGAATATCGATGGTTGGCAAAGACCTGAATTCGTTACATCACTTGTGGCATCAACATATGTAATTGCTCCATTACGACAGCTTGTTTTTTTTGGGTTGATCGTCGCACTCATAGAGGTGTTGGTAACGTTTATTATCAAGTGCGCCAAAAAGGAAAATGCCGACAAAGCATATACTATTGAAACGGCAACCGACGACTTGCTGTTAACTTTTCTGCTGTATTTGATATGTTTCTTCGCGCCCTATATGTTTGACATGCGTTCTTTCATGTAATTGTTGTAAGTACACAGATTACTTGCTATTGTAAATTCAGTGCTTCTCCCTTAACGGGAAGCACTGTTTTTTTGTCAGTTTGTCCGCTTGGTGGCAAGTGTTTTCGCTCACACTGTTGCAGAGCGCATATTTTTAACTTCGTGAGATAGCTTGCGCGCATGTCGATCGTTATACCGAGCACGGTCGCAAGCGTGGGCGAAAACGCTTTTCAAGGTTGCAATCAATTGACGATCAACTGCGAGGCGGAACAGCAACCTGCCACCTGGAACAGCAACTGGAACCCCGACGCCTGCCCCG
>CANQJK010000051.1 GCA_947624235.1 uncultured Clostridia bacterium
CGATTTGCGACGCCGTCGGGGACCTTATGATAGACAGAGCGAGGGTGTTTCGCGCAAAATAATCTGCAACAAGGGCGTAGCGCAAAATCGGTAAATTAAAAATTGGATTAGCGTGTAATATAAGATGCACGCATGTCCCCTGCAAAGTATTCGGCAAAACGCTCCGCCTCGAAACCAGTAGTCCAAAATGTCCCGACCTTGTGACGGCAGGAGCGAGGGTGTTTCGCGCAAAATAATCTGCAACAAGGGCATAGCGCCAAAATCGGTAAATTAAAAAAACCTTATTTTACTGAGAGCATGTGCGTCCCCAATCAAAACAATCTGCAACATGGGCAAACTTCGGGGCCCCCATCAAGTCCCAATGACTTGATGGGGAAAGGAGCAACCGCCAGACAGCTTTACCGCCCGCACTTGTTTGTGCGAGCGGTGATGTCAAAGGCGAGTTGCGACGCGTGAAGCCGTTTTGATGGGGACACACATGCGATAAGATATTTATTTAAGTCGAGTTACAAAGCGCGAAGCCCGCCGTGAAGCCGTTTTGCGCGGAATACCCGAGCGACACCATAATCTGCAGCGAAGAACTGTCGCGAGACCAGTAATCCAAAATATTAGTATCTACACCAACACTATTGTAGCGCGAAAAATATGTCTCCGCGAATAGGGGCGGGTGGTCGGGGACCTTGTAATAGCGGGAGCGAGTGTATCCCCAATCAAAACAATCTGCAACAAGGGACTGTCGCGTTTAGTTGCATAAACAACTAAAAAATGTATAATGCGACAGTCCCGAAGCGAAGCCGTTTTGATGGGGATATACGAGCGACTACTCGTCTACTTCCGCAAAGCAGGATCCGCCGATGAACTCGCGAAGCAACGAATTGCAGGGCACCCACTTGTCGTCCATTTCCTTGAAATATTTAAGGAATTTGATAAGTCTGTTTGCCGTGATGTAGTGAGGGCTGTCCTGTTTGACTTCCTGCAATGCGGGCAGGGCATATTTTTTGAGAACGCACAGTTCGTAGGTAAGGGCGGAGTTGTACACAAAATTGCACCCTTCCTGATAGGGATATATCCACTTGAACTCTCCGCGACGGACGCTCGGCCACATGTCGAGAGTGCGTTCGGCAGATGCTCCGCGGTATTTCTTGTCTCGCACTATCCGCCTGAGCAAACGGATATCCGTGTAGCTGATGGGGTTGTGGTAGTCCAAATTGATTTGGAACTGCGGAGCGATGTATATCTTGAATTTTTGGTGCTTGGGTATCAGATAGGACAGTTGATCGTTTAGCGCGTGAATACCCTCTATGATGATAGGCGTATCCGGTCCTATCTTTGTGACGAAGCCCTTTTCGGCGCGTCCGCGTTCGAATTGATAGTTGGGAAGTTCCGCCTCCTCGCCGTTGATGAGGGCAAGCATGTTTTGGTTGAACAATTCCACGTCCAACGCGTCGATGTGCTCAAAGTCCTTTTGCCCGAATTCGTCCAAGGGGATTTGACTGCGATCTTTGTAGTACATATCCAACGATATGCGCAGGGGCGTTATCCCGCGCGACATCAATTCTATGCGGAGACGGTTGCTGAATGTGGTTTTACCGCTACTGCTCGGCCCCGCAATGCAGATGAGGCGAATGTTGTCGATATCTTCGGCAATGCGGTTGCCCAATTCGTGCAACATATCGTTGTGAAGCGTTTCGTTCATGTTGATGAAGTCTACATAAGTGGATTCGTTTACATGGTCGTTCATTTTGGAAATGATTTCCGCATTGCATATTTTTGCCCATTTGTGCGCGCGTTTGAGGACCTTGCTGAAAGTGGGTTCATCCTTAAATTCGGGTATAACTCCGCCCGCCTCGTAGCGAGGATACTGGGCTATGATCTGTCCGTCGTAGTTGAACAGTTTGTAATATTTCAGATATCCCGTGCTGGGCACCATGTAGCCGTACATGTAGTTAAGGTAGTCACCGCAACTGTAAAAATGACATATTTTTTCGGGACGATATTGCAATGCGCCCGCCTTGTCCTCCTGTCCCTGCGCGACAAAATAGTTGTAGGCGTCCTCCTTGCTCATTGCTGTGCGTACAAAGGGCAAGTCCTCGCGCACCAAACGATCCAGTTCCGCAACGACGGCATTGCGCATGCGAATATCCATTGTGACCTTCGGCTCTACAAGAGTGATCAGCAGTGAACGGGAGATCGCATAACTTATTTTGATTTTGTAATCGGGATACAAATTGTGAAAAGCCAACGCGAGAAGATAGCGGAAGGATGTTTCGTACACCTTTACGCCGTCCGACGTTGTAAGATCCAACGGCTCCACCGTCGAATCGAAACCGACCTCGTAGGTAAGCTCGCGCAGGCGATTGTTGACTTTGACAGCCATATAACGCTTTTCGGGATCGTCAAGAAGGGAGAGAATGGGCGTTTTTTCGGCGAGGGACAACTCGCGTCCGTTGATGTTTACATTGAACATAGTTTACTCCTTGATGTATATTTGCACATAGCACTTTCGCCAAAACAAAACTCGCAAGAAAGTGCGACGGCATTTTTCGGGAAACGATATTTTTGAAATATCGCAACCCGACACGGACTTATATTATACAATAATTCGTCGCAAAATTCAAGACTAAAATCAAAATTTATGCTCTTTGCAAAATAATAATTTATTTTTATGCAACCTTGCAACTCATTATCGAGCATGTAACGCTTGGGGCTACCATTTACGTTGCTTTATTGTCCGTTGCACCGTTCGTTACGAACTCCCGACATATTCGCTTGTTGCGCTTGACCGTTCGTGTAACGAACCGTGCGATCGACCGCGCACGTCACTATTTGCCCAATACGGAAATTTGCTTGTATTGACGTTGAGTAACAAGAAAGCCTCTACTTTATCGTCAAAAAGACAAAAAAGCCCTTCCGTTACGGGAAGAGCCGAAAATTTGTTAAGTAAAAACGGTTTATGTCGCACTACTTGTACAGCTTGGCGATTTCGTCCAAAAATTCGCGTCGCTTGGAGTAGTTTTTGAGGGTACAGTCGTTTTCGAATTGTTCCAACGCCTTTTTTTGCGAGCGAGAGACGCCCTTGGGCACTTCCACGCTTATCTCGACGTACAAATCTCCCGCCATACCGCGCTGAGAACGAATGCCCTTTCCGCGGAAACGCAACGTTTCGCCGTTGGCTGTGCCCTCGGCAAGGTTGTGGATGAACACGCCGTCGGGAGCGGGAATTTCGATCTGTCCGCCACACACCGCCGTCATAAAACTGACGGGTACGGTCACATGCAGATCAAAACCGTCGCGCTTGAACACCGCGCTGGGTTTGACGGATATTTCCAACAGCAAATTGCCGTTTCGACCGCCGTTTTTGGGCGCGTTGCCCTCGCCCGCCAATTGAAGTACGGCGCCGTTTTCCACTCCCGCAGGAATGGACACGTTGATGACTTTGTTGCGCGTAACCGTTCCGCGTCCTCCGCAAGCCTTGCAATTTTCCGTAACAATACGTCCCGTTCCGCCACACTTGTCGCATGCGCCGACGCTTATTTGTTGACCGAAAATGGTATTTTGCACGCGCCTGACTTGTCCCGAACCGCCACATTTGTCGCATGTGTGCACATGAGCCTCGTCTTTGGCGCCCGTACCGTTGCAAGAAGGACATTTTTCCGTACGGGTAAAGCTTATCGGGCGCTTGCAACCGAGCACGGATTCCATAAAGGAAAGCTCGATGCGTTGCGCGATATCGCTACCAACGTTTTGTTGCGCGCGACGACGACGGCTCGTTCCTCCGAAGCCGAATGCGTCGCTGAACATATCGAATATATCGTCAAAGCCCGTAGCGGTAAATCCGCCCGAGCCTCCCCCGAACGGGTTGAAACCTGCCCCGGCGCCGTCCATGTCCATTTCACCGCGGTCGTATTTAGCGCGTTTGTCGGGATCGCCCACAACGGAATACGCCTCATTTATTTCCTTAAACTTTTCGGCGCACGCTTTGTCGTCTGGGTGAAGGTCGGGATGGTACTGTTTGGCAAGACGTCTGTACGCTGATTTGATATCGTCCTGCGAAGCGCTTTTGTCCACTCCCAAAACTTTGTAGTAGTCTTTACTCGGCATAATGTCCTCTTGTGTCAAGCAAAAAGTCTTGATAAACAAGACTTCTTGCCGATACTTTTTTTATTAAAATGCAAATATGGGGTTTATTTTTTGTCGTCGTCATGCACGTCGTAGTGAACTTCGCTACCGTCCGACTGCGCAGCGCTTTGCTGTGCCTGCTGATAGAACTTTTGGAATATCGAAGCGGAACTTTGAGCAATGCGGTCCGTTTCCGCTTTGAGTTCTTCGGTGGTGACGCCGTTTTTGTTGAGCACTTCCTTGCCCTTTGCTATTTCCTCTTCCAGTTTTGCCTTATCCTCTGCTTCCAGTTTGTCTCCGCTTTCGCGAATAAACTGTTCGAGAGACAGGATCATTTGATCCAAACCGTTGCGCGCTTCCACAGCCTCACGACGTTTCTTGTCCTCTTCGGCATACTTTTCGGCGTCCTTGACCGCCTTGTCGATATCCGCCTCGGAAAGGTTTGTAGAACTGGTGATGGTGACAGACTGTTCTTTTTGCGTGCCGAGGTCCTTTGCCGTGACGTGCACAATGCCGTTGGCGTCGATGTCGAACTTGACTTCGATTTGAGGAATTCCGCGCGGTGCAGGCGCAATGCCCGTCAATTGGAAACGTCCCAATGTCTTGTTGTCCGCCGCCATTTCGCGCTCGCCTTGAAGGACGTGTATGTCTACGCTGGTCTGGTTGTCTGCGGCAGTAGAGAAGATTTGCGATTTGCTCGTGGGAATGGTCGTGTTGCGGTCGATAAGTTTTGCCATCACGCCACCCAACACTTCAATACCGAGCGACAACGGTGTAACGTCCAACAAAAGAACGTCTTTAACTTCTCCGCCAAGCACACCGCCCTGAATTGCCGCGCCAATTGCAACGCATTCGTCGGGGTTTATTCCCTTGTAGGGTTCTTTACCGCAGAAGTTCTTTACCGCTTCCACCACTGCGGGAATACGGGTGGAACCGCCCACCAATATTACGCGGTTGAGGTCTGCGTTGGTAACGCCTGCGTCCGCCATTGCGTGCTTCATGGGTTCTATCGTCTTTTTGATTATGCCGTCGATAAGACTTTCGAACTTTGCGCGCGTGATCTCCACTTCCAAATGCTTGGGACCTGTTTGGTCTGCTGTGATGAAGGGCAACGAAACGGTGGTTTTGAGGGTGGAAGAAAGTTCGATTTTTGCCTTTTCCGAAGCCTCTTTGAGACGTTGAAGCGCCTGTTTGTCGTTGCTGAGGTCGATACCGCTGGTCTTTTTGAATTCCGCGATCAGGTAGTCCATTATCAACTTGTCGATGTCATCGCCACCCAAGCGGTTGTTGCCGTTGGTCGCCAACACTTCGAATACGCCGTCGCCGATTTCGAGAATGGACACGTCGAACGTGCCACCGCCGAGGTCGTAAATAAGTATCTTTTGATTTTTGTTTTCGCCCTTGTCCAAGCCGTAAGCCAGCGCCGCCGCCGTGGGCTCGTTGATTATGCGCAACACTTCAAGTCCTGCGATCTTTCCTGCGTCCTTTGTGGCTTGACGTTGTGCGTCCGAGAAATACGCGGGCACGGTTATAACAGCCTGAGTGACTTTTTCGCCGAGGTAAGCCTCTGCGTCCGCCTTCAACTTGCTCAAAATAATGGCGGATATCTCCTGCGGAGAGTACTTTTTGCCGTCGATCTCTACCGTGTAGTTTGTGCCCATTTCGCGTTTGATGGACAGCACCGTTCTGTCGGAGTTGACGACTGCTTGACGTTTTGCGATTTGTCCCACCAAACGTTCGCCGTCTTTTGTGAAGCCCACAATGGACGGAGTTGTGCGGTTGCCTTCCGAATTGGTTATAACAACGGGTTCTCCGCCTTCCAACACGGCAACGCAACTATTAGTCGTTCCAAGGTCTATTCCTATGATTTTTCCCATAATATATGTTCTCCTTTTCGATTGATTTTATATTTTGCAACCCCATATGGGGCATTTGAGCCATTTTGCGGTGTTTATGCACCTACTATCACTTCGGCGTATCTCAGCACTTTGTCGCCCATCAGATATCCCTTTTTGTACACTTCCACAACGAGGTCGCGGTTTTCCTCTCCGCGGTCCATTTTGGAAAGAGCGTTCATTCTCGTCGCGTCAAAGGGCTGTCCCAGAACATTCATTTCCTCCACGCCAAATTGTTCAAGTATTTGCAAAAACTGATCGTACACCATTTCAAACGCTTTGAGATTGTCGCCGTCCAGATGTTGCTTTGCCAACTCGAAGTTGTCGCAAACGGCAATAAGTTTTGTTATCACCGATTGAACGCCCTCCGCTTTTGCCTGCTCGGCATTGAACTTCATGCGACGCTTGTAGCTTTCGAAATCGTTTTTCATTGCGACAAGTTGATTGAGATAGGTATCGGACTTGTCTGCGGAACTTTGCAAACGGTGTACCGTTTTTGTCAACTTTTCGTTTTCCTTGGTGAGGCGCTCCGTTTCGGCTATCAACTTTTCGTTTTCTGCCGTAAGCGCCTTTTCCAATTCCGTTTGCTCGACATTTTCGGTCACGGTCGCTTCGTTTGCTTGTTCAGTCGTTTTTTTTGTTTTACTCATTTAGTCTCCTTTGCCCACAAGGTCTATTATTATCTCGCTTATTTTGTCCAACACGGACAGCACCTTGCGGTAATCCATTCGCACCGGTCCTATCACGCCGATAGATCCGCTGACGTTTTCGCCCAAACTTACGCGAGTGGTCACCACGGCGCACCCTTCGGGCGCATTTTCTTCGGCGCCTATCTTTACCGTTACGCTTCCGTCCGCACCGCCGTCGTTGGTAAGTATCTCGGCGATCTTTTCCTTGTTTTCCATTTGCGCAAGAAATTTGCGCGCGTTGGCGACGTCCGTGTACTCGCTGTGTTGAAGCGTTTTGTTTTCGCCGTACATTTCCACTTCCATGCCGTTCATCAACGACACCTTTTTGAGTACGTCGATTATCTTTTTGAACAGCGCGTTGTACTGCGCAAACTCGCCGTTTACCAGCGCAAAGGGATAGTCGAAGTTGATAAACTCGCTTACATGTTTTCCGCAGAAAATTTTGTTGAGCCAGTGTTGCGCCTGCGCTATCATCCTTTCGTCAAAGTCGTCGGGGATATCCACCATGCCGTCTTTGAGCACTCGGCTGTCGGTAACAATCACAACCAACATCTTGCCGTTGTCCAAATCGAGAAGTTTTATCGCTGTGATAGTGTCGGACATATCCTCCTTCACCACCACCGAGGTGTAATTTGTTATGTCCGCTATGATGTGCGTGACAGCCGTCATCACCTCTTCCAAGGAGCCGACTTTGTGGCTGAGATATTGCTCTATCCGCTCCGCTTCCTCCACAGAAAGATTGCTTTCGTACAACAATTCGTTGACGTAAAAGCGAAACGCTTTTTCCGACGGGATCCGCCCGGCAGACACATGCGGTTGCGTCAAGTAGCCCATGCTTTCCAATGCGGACAGTTCGTTGCGGATAGTCGCAGAAGAACAATCGCTCAAATATTCGGCTTGGATATCCTTGCTTGCAACGGGTTCTGCCTTTTCGATATAACTGTCCACCACGGCGCACAGTATTTTCTTTTTTCTTTCAGATAACATTGCTTGTTGTCACCAAATTTTACAGAGTGTTAGCACTCTTGCTTGCCGACTGCTAAATCCTACTACTAATATATCACTATATTCGGCTAATGTCAACGATATTATTCATTTTTTTTAGAATTTTTTGCGACAAAAATCGAATACGCACAAACGGATAACGGACGATCTGCGCCCGATAGACAAAAACGCGTGATAACGCACGTCGCACCACCTCGAAGGGTTATGAGGGAAATGCAGGGGCGAGAAAGCACGATAAAAATGAAAGTCCGCCTTTTGCGGTCGGATAGTTACCGAACGGGCTGTTGCTTGTTGCGTTTTGTTGTTTTAGTTAGTATGTGTAATTTGCTTGCACTGCCTGCACTGCTTTTGAAACGGACGCTTTTTTTGAGTTGCATGCTTTGCTTGTCGACTTGTTTATTTTTGAGTGAGCGCGCGGTAACGAATATTTGTATTTACATACACACTCTCATTATCATTTACATTATCATTATCATTTACACACACTCACATTTACATTATCATTGTCATCAACATTTACATTGTCATTATCATTAGATACACGCTTGTTACGGTTTGTTGCATACCGAGCGGACTTTTGGGGAAGTCGCGGTAAAACGCAAAGAAGGGGCTTCGTGCTTGAAGCCCCTTCTTGTGGGAAATTGAATTTTCTCAGAATACGAACGTCAATTCTATTGCAACGCTCGATCCGTTCGAGGTGTAGTTGATCGCTACGCTCTTTAAGTGCTCGCCTTCTACGCTCAATTGTATGGTCATGTTCGTAACAGGCGCAGTCACATCTACATCTGCCAAGCTCAACAGCTCCTTCTCGCGTCCCGCTACCACCGTAGCGCTCAAACTCGTTTCCGTAAGTCTGTATCCGCTTACAAAGTACTCTTCCTTCAATTCGAGGTTGGGCAAAAACTTTTCGCTTGCCGTCAGACTTTCCTCTACCTTGGTTACATTGTACATTTCGTCGCTATCGGATAAAGATTCGTTTACGCGCTTTTCCTCGCCCGTCACGCTGTAACCTGTGTCCGTTTTGGTAAAGGTCTTGTTGCTTTCAAATTGCAATCTCTTGCCTTGCGTTATCTCTATCTTCTGCTCAACGCTTTTTGCAGTAGATACTTCTTCGTACTTTTCGCGCAGAATATCCAATGCGCTTGCAGGTGTTTCGGCACAGCTTGCAAATACCATTACCGCTACCGCAAGCAATGCTACCAAAACTATTAGTCTCTTTTTCATTACAGGATACCTCCTTTTGCTACTGCATACGCCACAGCCAACAGCGCGTTAAGCGTTGCCACCACAAACAATCCCTTGATGGGTGCGTCGGCTATTGCCTTGGCTGTTTGCACAATGTTGTCGTCTACGTCGGCGCTGTTATCCCACACATCCACGAATTCTTGGTAGAAGGACAACTCTTCCTCGCCTTCGTCCCAAACTTCGTCGCTGAGACCGTCCAGTATGCCTCTGACGCCCTTTACAAGTTCGTAGTGCTCTTGCTTGGTCTCCAACTCATTGGGTTGCATATCCCCTGTCAGAGCCTCCAAATCTCTCAACGCCTTGTACAACTCGGCAGACATGTCTCCGTCTATCACCGTTATAGAATAACTCTTGCTTCCGCTGTAATTCTTGTCCTCGATGGTAAGCGTCAACGTGTGCTCACCCGTGCTGTCTATGCTTTGCGGATCTATGCTCACTTTAAGCTCTTTTAGCTTGTCTTCCATAACCGTGGCTCCGCCTGTAAACTCTACCGCGTCGCCGTCCAGTTTCACTACGCCGTTGTCGTCTACTTGCATGTCTCCGCTTGTCACATAGAACACCGCGCTGTCGCTGACGTCCAACTTGGATATGCTGTACTTGCCTGTGGTTCCGTTGCTTCCCTCAAACGTCAACGCGTAGTTGCCGTCCAGTTCACTTTCCGTAACGGTGATGTCGTAGTCGCCTGCTCCGTCAAATTGCGGTTGCACCAACGTAAAGTGCAATTCGTCGCCTTCTACCAACTCGCCCGAGGTTATATCCCACGCTTCAAGGTCGAAGTCGTACGTCTTGTTGTAGCCGTACACGCTTTGTTGATCGCGTATCGTTATAGTCAGCGGTCTTGCGTTTATCGTGTAGGTGCCTTGACGCGTTACTCTCACCGTGTAGTTGGCAAGCTCCGAAACGCTGTCGCTGACGGTTGCCGTGATGTCGTATTCGTCCGCGTCGCTTTGTGCGCTTGCACTGCAAGAAAGCGTCACATACGCATCCATAAGAACGCTGGTCTTGTCCTCTTCGGCAATGCCCGTTGCAACGTAGGTCAACGCTACCGTGTCGTATCCGTAAACGCTGTTCTTGTCCTCAACGGAGATGCCTATCTCCGCCTTGGCAATTACAAACTCGTCACTCACTTCGCCTTGGAAGTTGCCCGTTCCCGTCACGGTGACGGTTACCGTTCCCGCGTTGGTAAGGTTGCCTTGGTAGTTCACGGTATAGTCGTCATTGACGTTTGCCGTCAAGTCTCCCGCTTTCACTTCCAACTCAACTTGTTGTTGCTTGCCGTTGTAAACGTGACTGTCTTTGTTTTGCACCGTCACTTGCGTCAATTGTGCTCTTGCTATCGTTACTGTTACAGACTTTTCGCCTTGGAAGTTGCCCTTGCCCTTTGCGGTGAAGTTTACCGCTCCCGCATTGGTCAAGTCGTCCTCGCGGTCGTTGGACAGGTCGTAGTCCCCTGCGCTCAACGTCAAACCGCCTGCCTTCACCACAAACGTAAGTTGCTTTGCATTGCCGTCGTAAGTGAAGCTTGTTCCTTCGTTTACCGTAATTTCCGTTACGGTCGCTTTGCCTATTTCAAATTGCGACGAAACGCTTCCGCTGAAATTGCCTTTGAATTGCACTGTGAATTTGACTGTGCCCGCGTTGGTGCGGTCGGAATCGCCGTACTCTATCGTGTAGTCGCTTGCCGTCAAGGTAAAGCCTGTCAACGTGACGGTCACTTGTACGCTTTGCGCTTGCGCGTTGTAGGTGTAGCTTCCGTTGACCTTCACTTGCGCCTTGCTTGCGTCTGCGGGGGTAATGGTAAACGTAAATTGCTTGCTACCCGTGTAGTTGCCCTTGCCGTTTACGGTGACAGTGCCCTTTTCGGCAACTGCCGTGTTTGTGCCGTACACCACGTCAAAGTCGTCCTTGGTGAGGTCAACTTCACCGAACTTGATGGTAACAGTGGGCTGTATCGCCTTACCCGTGTAGG